>DAOWMA010000157.1 GCA_030643345.1 Spirochaetaceae bacterium | reverse complement strand
CATTCCTCAAGAAGGAGGTCTTTTGTTTTTCCCTGCATTTCAAGAATTTGAACTATTTGCTGTTCATCCATTCTTGACTGCATGAGAAAGTTTTGCCATGAATTGTCCATTTCTGCTTTAAGCATCGATTCAGGGAGTGGAATTTCAGAAATTTCAACAATTTTTTCAAGTAATTTTTTTGTTTGAATCTCTCTTAGTTTTTTATCTAAAGATTCTTTAAGGTTTTTCTTTATATCCGCTCTTAAATCTTTGAGTGTTTCATATTTTTCAGAGATATCCTGGGCCAGTTCATCATCCAGATCAGGGAGCTCATTTACTTTGATTGTTGTAACTTTTACTTTGATTTTAAACTTTTTCCCGGCAAGATCAGTGTTATCAAATTCTTCCGGAAAATCTTTGTCGAGGATTTTTTCCTCATCTTTCTTCATACCAAGAATATCATCATCAAGTTTGTAGATGTTATATCCTGTTCCTACTGTAAAAACAAAATCTTCCCGGGAAGTCCCCTCAATCTCTTTTCCATCTTCATCCAGTTCTGAATAGTTAATAGTTACGATATCATCTTTTTCAACTTTTCCATCTGTTTTTTCAATAACAACCGAATTTTGTTCTCTCAGTTTCTCAATTTCCCGGTCTTCATCCTTTTTTAATACTTTCACATCGGGAGCTTCTATTTTAATATCTTTGTAAGTTCCCACTTTAATTGTCGGGTAGACATCATACACAACAGAAAACTTATAATCTTTATCAAAATTCAGCTTTTCAGAACCTTCCTGGAGGGTTGGTACAGAATAGGGTAGAGGTTTTTCATCAATTTCATCAAAGACAATCTTTAGACTCTCTTCTGCAATATTCATAGCTGTTTCTTCTCTTATTCCTTCCCCATACTTTTGTTCCAGAACATGAGCAGGGGCCTCCCCCTTACGGAAACCTTTTATCTGTTTTTTTTTACTGTAATCAGACAGCATCTTTGTATATGCTTCTTTTGCATAAGCCCGGGTTATGGTAACTGTTAATTCTACTGAAGAATTTTCCCTTGCCTTAATTTCTTTATTGGCGATCATCAAATACCTCTTTTTCTTTCCATGAGTAGTATGAAAAACATACTATACTAAATTATTTTTATATCTTAAACCTGTAGGCAGGTAATATTCTTAAAATTTCCTGTAATATACTACTCAAAACAGTCGTGGGCAATAAAAAAGCGATCTATATCACAGACCGCTTCCCCGAAATTACAGTTTAAAAGAGCGAGAGAAGGGAATTGAACCCTCGACATCCACCTTGGCAAGGTGGAGCTCTACCGCTGAGCTACTCTCGCGTTTATCGTTCTACTTTCTTTACTCAATTATTAAATTTTTAAAACAAGTTTTAAAATTTGCGAGAGAAGGGACTTGAACCCTTACACCTTACGGCACTAGATCCTAAATCTAGCGTGTCTGCCAATTTCACCACTCTCGCCTGAGAAAAATACCGGGAAAAAATATGAGCCGTGAAGGAGTCGAACCTTCGACCCACAGATTAAGAGTCTGTTGCTCTACCAGCTGAGCTAACGGCCCCTCATATTTATTCGTTTTTTCGTCTACGCCCAGTAGGATTCGAACCTACGACCTACGGATTCGAAGTCCGGCGCTCTATCCAGCTGAGCTATGGGCGCATGCATCCCAATTATACAAAATTGGAGGGTGGATAACGGGACTTGAACCCGCAACATCCAGAACCACAATCTGGTGCTCTACCGATTGAACTATATCCACCATGCTAATGTTCAGCTAATATGTATATTTTTAAGGGTTTTGTCAAGCTCTGCGGGGCTGAAGAGGAAGCCTGATAATGAACTTTGTCCAGGATTTTCCATCCGGTTTCACAGCAATTTTCCCTTTGTGATTATCTGTAATAATGAAATAAGAACATTCTCAATTTTATCTGCAAGCTCTTTATCCATCTAATCTGATTAATATTAAAAATTAAATTCAATTTTTAATTTATCATTATGCTGTATTCTGTATATTTTTTTATCTAAAAACAGATCTACTATTTTGGGACAAAACTGAGTGCCTTTTTGTTCTTTTAGAATTTTCAGTGCTTTTTCTGTGGTCATGGCATTTCTGTATGGCCGGTCCGTAATCAGGCTGTCGTAAACATCGGCAACTGCAACAACTGCACTGCTTACAGAGGTGCTTCCAATTTCTTTATCAGGATATCCATTCCCATTGTCCCACTCATGATGGTGGCGGATAATATGTAAAAAGGGTTTAAAATAATCTATATGTTTTAGAATATTCTCTCCAATTTCAGGATGTTTTTTTATTACTTCATATTCTTCCGGCGTAAGTTTACCAGGTTTGTTCAATATAATTCCAGGAATGCCTGTCTTCCCAATATCATGGAGGAGGGCACCAAGCTGAAGATTGTAGAGATCTGTCTTTGAAAATCCAAGTTCCCTGCCTATGGCTACGCTGTATTCGCTTACGTGCAGGCAGTGCCCCCTGGTGTACGGATCCTTAGCTTCAATAGTTTGTGTAAGAACCAGAATTGTGTTGAACATTGCTTCGGAAAGTTTACTCTGGTTTAGTTGAAGATCCTTTGTTCTTTCATCCACCATCTCTTCCAGGTGATTATGGTAGTTCCGGTTTTCTTTAAGTAAAAGTGCCTGATTTAAAACAAGTTCCATTCTGTGGAGCATCATATTTAGATCCTGAATAGGTTTTGTAATATAATCCCATGCCCCGATTCTCAGAGCTTCTACAGCATCACTTACTTCATTATTTCCGGAAATAATAATAATTGGTACCAGATCTGTAATTTCTCTTATTTTGGGGATAACCTCCATTCCGCTCATCTCAGGCATTCTTAGATCGAGGATTACAATATCAGGTTGGTTATTTCTAAATCCTTCAATTCCGGTTAGTCCATTTTCAGCAGTAAGGACTTCAAATCCCTCATCTTCAAGAAAAATGGATAAACTTTCTCTTATAAAAATTTCATCATCTACGATAAGTACCTTCATTGGTGAATTACTCTTTGGTTCTATAAGCACACAAATACCTCTTATATTTTATAACTGATAAATCAGTGGGAATTATAGCAGTATTATTTGACAAATGCCAGAAATTTTTATTGGTATTAACCCTTTGACTATGCTAAAGTATTTACAGGAGTTTGTAATGAATACTAATAAACGTATTAAGATTAGTATCAAAAATAATAATAACAAAATAAATAATCACCGTGGTCTGGATCTTAGACGTAAAATTATACTTGCATTTGCAGTTATAAGTATATTGTTTTCAGTGGTTACTTTCCTCCTGGTGTTCGGTCTGATTGATACCAGAGATCAATATAACTTTTTTATTGAAAGTATTATTAGAAAGAAATCTGTTATTAAAGGTATGAATATCTCTATGCTTGAGGCCAGAAGATCAGAAAAGGATTTTTTTTCTTCGTTTAGATCTTGAGTACCCTAAAAAGGTAAAAGAAAAAACTGATGAGATGTTCGCCTCTGTTATACGTATTGCTTTACTGGATAAAAAGATTAGTGCAGTACTAAATGATCAGAAATATACTGCAAAGTCTGAAGAAGCTTTAAAAAGTTTAAAAGCAAACATTAAGGTTTATCAAAGCGAATTTTCTCATGCTGTAGAGCTCCATATAAAAAAAGGGCTGGACTCCGATTCCGGGTTAAGAGGTGAGTTTCGTACTGCAGCTCACAATCTGGAAGATTTAATAGATCTTCACAGTTCAGATTCTTTAATGGTTAAATATTTAATGTTAAGAAGGAATGAAAAGGATTATCTATTAAGAGGAACTGCAAAATATATTGATAGAGTTAAGGCTGGTGTAGGTGAAACAAAGGAATCAATATCAAGATCCAGACTTTCCCGGACAATTAAGGACGAGATGAACTCCTCCCTTGATGTTTACCTGGCAGATTTTATGGAACTGGTATTAGTAGATAATGACATTACAGAAACTGTTGCAAAATTACGGGCTGCAGTGCATGAAATGGAACCTGTTTTAATTCAAGCTATGAATAATATGAATCTTATTCTTAACAAGGAGGAAATTGTTCTCCGTAAAAATGTAAAGGACTCAATACGGTTCGGAATTATTATTGCCGCCACAGCTATTATTATAGAGATTATTCTGGCTTTTATTATTTCAGGATCTATATCCAAACCTATGAAGATAATTATAAGGGATACAGGCCGTTTGGAATCCGGTGATCTGTCAACGAGTATTGATTATAAAAAGAATGATGAGTTAGGAAGGGTAGCAGGATATGTTAATAAATCCATAGAGGCATTCAGGGTTCTAATTTCCAATACTCAAAGTTCCTCTACAAAAAGCATGGAACTGACAGAAGCTATTGCTGCAGCGGCTACAGAAACTGCCGCAGCAACTACCGAGATAGATGCAAATATCAATTCCATGAATAAAAAAATGGGCAGTTTAACAGAGAGTGTACACAGTTCCGAGAAAGCATCTGATGTAATAAAAACTTCCATTGAATCATTAAACAAGCTTATTCAGGACCAGTCTGCTGCAGTTGAAGAATCTACAACTGCTATTGAGGAAATTACTTCTACTATACAAAGTGTAACCAAAATTGCCCAGGATAGAGGTAAATCTGCAGAGACTCTAAAAAAGGTAACAGAAGGGGGAGAGCAGCAGGTTGAAACAACAAATAAACTTATTACAGAAGTTGCAGGTATTGCAGGAGATATCATCAATGTAACGGAAATTATCAATGGTATAGCCTCCCAGACAAATCTGCTTGCTATGAATGCAGCTATTGAAGCAGCTCATGCAGGGGAAGCAGGGAAGGGTTTTGCAGTAGTTGCAGATGAAATTAGAAAACTTGCAGAATCTTCTGCACAAAATGCAACCCAGATAAACTCGTTATTATCTGAAGTTGATTCCAGAATCGAATCCGCATCCAAAGCATCGAAACTTAGTATCGAATCATTTACCGGGGTCAAGTCGGAGGTCCTCTCCTTTATCAATGCATTGTCAGAGATAGTGTCTTCCATGACGGAGATGGAGATTGGATCGAGAGAGGTCCTTACTTCCACCGAACTGCTGTCCCGGATTATGATAGAAGTTTCTTCCAATGCCGACAGTATTGTAGATAATGTGGATGGTATAACAGATTCTATGGGTACAGTAAGTATTCTTACCAGTGAAACATCCAATGGAATTTCAGAGATACAGCTGGCAATTAATGAGATAGATAAGGCGTCTGTGGATTTAAGTGACAAATGTGTAGATAATGAGAACATAATGAAAGAGCTTATTAACTCTTTAAATAAATTTACTGTATAAGATATGCTATAGTATAGAGTAGATATTATTTCCGGGTTTTGTATATAAATTATTTAGCTGATTGGCAGCTCAATAATAAACTTAACCCAGGACTCCCCATCAGATTCAACACTTAGTTCACCATTATGGGTTTCATGAATTATAAAGTAGGAAACAGAAAGCCCCAATCCAGTACCTACTCCGACCGGCTTTGTTGAATAGAAGGGTTCAAATATTCGCCCCTGCAGTTCCTCCGGTATTCCGCATAGGTTATTCTGGATCTCTACTCTAACTGTTTTTTCTTTCTTTTTGGCAATCAGAGTAAACTGAGCCTCTTCCCCCTTCTTTTCCT
>DAOWMA010000245.1 GCA_030643345.1 Spirochaetaceae bacterium | reverse complement strand
TTTACTTGCAAAAGAATCCATTAAAAGATCAGCCCGGGGTATTTAATAATATCTCCATCCTATCCTCAGGAGAAATAATCTTACCATTTTCATAAATATCCACACATCCGTTTTTCAATTTAGTCTTCCATCGTACGGCCTCAGGGAATTCTTCTCTGCAGTATCTTAGCTGAGGAACAGGAAGAAAGCCCCTATGGAAAATTTCAAATAACCCCCCGGCTGAATATGGATCTTTTATGCACTTTTCAATAGCTCTAAGAACATGCCGCGCTCCATCCAGCAGATATTTTTTCCGGTTTAGCATATCGGAATTATGCCCAATATCAAAGGTATCGCCTTTTGCCTTCATTTTTCTATAGATATCCAGGGAATATCTGGTTATTTTTATACTTTCATCGATTATTTCCGGAGTTGCCAGATAATTACCTTCGGAATAACTTACAACATGAATTATATCAGGGCTGTGGGGATTGTCAGGTTCTATATCATCCATCAGTGCAGTAACCGAGGCAAGCTGGGCTTTAGCCGTTTCCAGATTATGTGAAAGATAATCGAGACCGGCTCTTGTTTGAAGGTATACTGAGAAATTTGCATCTTCAGTTTCTCTTACCAGTTCAAGGGTTGCGCCTGCCTTTGCAAGATCATTTATACCCCAGGTATGTTTTGGATCATTCAGCATTATCTGAAGAATAAAATCGTGTATTCCCAGTTTCTTTGCAGATCTTGCAGCAAGGACAGCTGAAACAATATAACTAATATCATCCGATCCTCTGAAAGCAAAATGGTGGGATACATTCGCCTCATACGGCTTTCCGGTTGTTGATATATAGCGGATTGTATCAAAATGTTCTTTAAGATTATCAGACACAGAATTTGGACCCCGACCGTCAATTTGAGAGAACCACCATAATGACAAAGCATGCCAGGAGATATTTATAGTATCTTCATAAATCTTTGCAAGCTCTTTTATATTTGCTGTTCCGGAATATGTTCGCACCAGCATTGGTCTGGATGCTATAGATATCATCTCATATTCTTCAGGTGAATTTATAGGGACACCCCCGCCATTCGGTCGACCTTCCCAGTCCTCATTAAATCGTTCCTGAGAAAGCTGTGATGTTCCAATTGATAAAACATCCAGGTACCCTGACAAGGAAAGTTTTTTTGCCCAGCTTATAAATTCTTTAACAGCCTCTAAGCGATTCTCACTATAAGGTCCTGCATGAGCTCTGATTAAAGGAGGAAAATTATTTTTCCTTCCATGATCTATCCGGTCAATTAAGCTCTCTTTATATGTCCCATAATTTTTAGAGGAAGATCTGTTAACTGGAAATACAGACGAAAAATCTCCTTTTTTTAAGATATCGTTCCCAAAATCTTTAAGAAAAGAATCATAAGGATGGATTTCAGTTATACTTTTCGGAGCCAGAGATGGATCTATTCCTAATATTGCGAGACTTTCAACAACACTTTCATCACCTAAAAATACTGAAACCCTGTCCCCATTCTGTTTTTTACTATCCTGGATGCTTCAGGTAATCCTGCAAAACATACTCTTTTTAATGGCCCCTTATGATCTGCAAATAAATTCCCCTTTAGAAATTGGTCCATGAGTTTTCGAAAAGTTGCAACCCCATTGTCTGTGCTTAACCGGTAACTAAACCCCAAAACACTGATTCTATTTTCCCTGATCCACTTTCTAATCAATGAAAAATTCCCAGGTACCTGAGGGTTGGAAAATGCTTTTGACAAAATATCGCTGCTGACAATTGTTTTAAATCCGGACTCTATAAGAATCTCTTCTATTCTGGATATCCCTAGAGTGTGTGCATCAATTTCAGTTTTTGCAAGCCCGATAACATCTCCTTGATTTGTTTCATAAATCATATATCAGGCAACCGCTATTTCACCTGGGGAAAGGATATCTCTCAAATTTTTCATTAAAAACCTGGATGACAGACCAAGACTTTCAAGTGTTCTGCCTTCAGTACGAAAGTCCCTGCCCAGGGTTTCATTTGCAAGATCAATCAAAGAGTCTATTACTCTTGTTTCAATATTCAGGGCTTTGCCAATAGAAGAAACAGGTACAAGACCGGTAGGTATGTCCTCCCATAAATACCGGTGGTCAAGAGTATCCGGAGCCATTATTCCGCAGTAAGTCGGATTTGATCTGATCATGAGATAAGGATCATCTCCTGTTAAACCATACCTTGAGGCTAACCAGTCAGTAACTGACAAAGTTGTTATACCCAAAGCCCTGGAAATACGTCTCATTTCTTTATCAACATCTTTTATCATTTCTATACTCTTTTTTGTAATTCCATCTATATAGAACTCAAATGGCTGCCCTTTCCGTATTAAATCTCTATTCATAAGAGTTATTACAGGATGAAAAACAGCACCAATATTTCCAAAGCTTGTCTCCAAAACTGAACTTGCGGGTATAAACTGGGGAAAAACAGGTTGAATCATGGATAAAACTTTCTCAGTTTCATAAGCCCGCAGAGCCGCGATCGAAACTTCTTTTTTTACACCTTTAATATCTACAATACCCGGAGAAGTAACTCTTGCAGCGAATACAAGTGTATTCGCCTCGGCTACAATAGTGTTCCTGTAATTACTGCTGTTCCTGAGAGCAGAATCAAATTCGAGAGCTCCAAAAGTTCTCCCGGGATTTAGAATAACTATCTGCCCATCTTTAAGATGAGGTGCAATCAGTGTAGCTATATCCCTATGTCCGGTAGCAGTTGTAACAACCATAATAATATCTCTATCGGCTATTGTTTCAGCTATATCAGTGCCTATGTAAGATAGAATTCCTGTTCTTTCGAGTGCTCCTTCAAGTGTGATGATCTTTTTTGTTATTAACGACTCTATTCTCTCCAGTGATCTATTGTAAAGGTTTACATTGTAATTTGCTGCTGCAAGATATCCGGCAATAGCCTGTCCACCACAACCGGCGCCTATAACCGCAAATTTTGTCCTTTTATAATTACTCATGATATAAACCTCCTGTAATAATTATTTCTGCCTTATACTATTCTGTAAAAAATACTAATCAGAACTCATTCCAAAACTAAAAATTGCTGGGAAAACTCATCTGTTAAGATTCGATCATAGAACCACGGATTCAAAAACAAGCCACCCGTACCGGGAATGGTCGTGAGTAGGGTTCTTTCCTATAAAAAGATGCTAAAATGCAAATATGACCTAATCGAATATTCATAAGACAAGAAGTTTAATTAAACACAAAGCAGATCGCCGTATTCAATTCTTAAATGCTTGATTTGTCATTATAGCATACTATTGCAGATAACTCAACCATTTAATTGCCGCTGATCATGGGTGCTTCAAAACGACCTCATTTGCATCCATGGGAACCAAATTCAAGGCATACACATCAAAAAACTTTCACGATATAAAACAACTGCAGAATCTCTCTGCCGGAACATTTTTAAGGATCGAGGCTGTAGCAAAGGTCCTTCCTTTTCGAACCAACAACTATATAACAGATAATCTGATTAACTGGAATAATATCCCTAACGACCCAATGTTTCAGCTTACTTTTCCCCAGCCGGAAATGTTGAATGATATAGACCTGCAGAGAGTAATCAGGCTAATGAAGGGAGATAAGGCCAAGCTTGATATAGAGATCAGAAAAATACAGATGAAAATGAACCCTTTTTCCCATTCATGAAACAATATATGCAGCTGGATAATGGAACATTAGATGATGATTTTGATGATGAATATGCATTCGCATAGTAGAAAAGTACCGTAAAGACGCGATTTTTCGCGTCTTCATAAAAATGTCATAAAAATATCATATTAATGTCATAAAGTTTTAAGAAACTCCTTGAAAGTAGCGTCTCTAACGATTATAGTTATCTCTTCACAGATAATGTTCACAAATCAGGATCTAAACCAAGCCTGGTCGGGACTTCGTCCCTGCTCGGCAATGAGTCGTACCGGAAGGACGAAGTCCTGAGGAACGATCTCAGCAACCAAAGGAGAACCAAAGTGTTACTGCAAGGTCTTACATTAACAATTGTAGGTATGTCCGTAGTATTTATTTTTCTTACAATAATGGTAATTGTAATGACGATAATGTCTGCTTTTATACCTAAGTACTTTCCGGATGCTACTGCTAATAAGCAGTCCAAAGTAAAAAAGACAAAAAAAGAAACTATTACTAATCAGCAGGAATCGATGGGAATTGCAGGAGAAGCAGTACCCATGGGCGAAGCAGAGATTGCAGCTGTTATTGCT
>DAOWMA010000078.1 GCA_030643345.1 Spirochaetaceae bacterium | reverse complement strand
ATCGGCAATCTGAGGGGAGTGCCGTTTAGATCGATTATTTGATTAAAATTAAGGCTCTGCTCAATTTCCTTTTCATCACCTTCCGGATATCTTAGTATGTGTGTGATACTTGTCATTTAATATATCAATTCCATCATATATCTCAATTTTGTCAAGGGGAAAAATAAAATACTATACATCTGTTAAGTGTATATTGTCGGCATCTTTGCGTTTTATCTTTAATAAAATTTCTCTTATGTTGACAATTGGTTTTTATGGGGTAAAATAGATGCAGGAGTGGGGGAAAGTGGGTAAATTTATCAGAAAGTGGTGTTTTAATGATAAATGGTGAGTATAGGAATTCTCTGGATGATAAGGGGCGATTTCTGGTCCCATCCAGAATTCGCAGTGAGATTACAGGGAATGTTCTCATACTTACAAGAGCTGTTGAGAAATGTCTCTGGATTTTTACTCCGGATGAATGGGTAAAGATTTCTCAATTAATTATGGGGTCCTCCTCCATGTTTAATAAAAGGACCCGACTGCTGCAGAGAAGGATAATTGCTCCTGCTCAGGAATGTGAGATTGATAAATCGGGTCGAATTACAATTCCACCAAGTTTAAGACATTCTGCAGGTCTTGAGTCGAAAAAAGAAGCTATTATTCTTGGTGTTCAGAGTTATATGGAACTTTGGGATGTAGATGCATATAACAATTATCTGCTTGACAGTGAAGACGATTTTCTTGAAGCAGCTGAGGACCTGGATAAGCTTCTAAGATCGGGTATTTAGTAGTAACAATGATATTAAGTGTTGGAGAAAGGTCGTTCATGGATATAGTGCATAGGTCAGTTTTGAAGAAGGAAGTACTCGATTTACTTGCTCCCAGGAAGTCCGGTGAGCTGTTGATTGACTGCACCCTGGGGGAGGGTGGTCATAGTGAATCATTTCTGTCTTCTTTTCCTGATCTTAGAGTCGTAGGTTTGGATGCGGATGAAAATATTCAGGCTGTTGCCAAAAAACGTCTTGCAGGCTACGGAGAACGTATTAGATTTTTTAACGTCTGGTCTAATACGTTTTTCAGGGAATATCCACTGGGAGATGAGCGACCTGATTCAATTTTATTTGATCTCGGGATATCGGTTTATCATTATGAGAAATCGGGAAGAGGGTTTTCTTTTAGTAAAGATGAACCTCTTGATATGCGGCTGGAGACTGGTCTTGAAATATCAGCTGCAGATATTGTCAATAACTACCCTGAAGAAGAGCTTGCAGATTTAATATATGAATTTGGGGAAGAGCGGTATTCAAGGAGAATTGCCAGGGCAATTGTAAAAGCCAGATCTTTAGAGCGGATTACTGCTACCAGTCAATTTTCAGATATCATTTGGAATTCTGTACCAAAAGACTACAGGTACGGAAGAATACACCCCGGGACCAGGACTTTTCAGGCTCTTAGAATTGCTGTAAATGGTGAACTGGCCAGACTTGAATCTTCTCTTGTCAGTGCATTAAAGGTATTGAAACCTGGTGGGAGAATGGGAGTGATTGCTTTTCATTCTTTGGAAGACAGGATTGTAAAACACTACTTTAGGGAGAAAAGTAAATCGTGTACATGTCCTCCTGAGTGGCCTGTATGCAGATGCGGCGGCAAGCCGGTTGTGCGTGTTCTTACAAAAAAAGCCATAAGACCTTCGGAGTCGGAAATACATGATAACCCTCCTTCAAGAAGTGCCAGATTCAGGGTTATTGAAAAATTGATGGATGAGGAGTCATAAATTATGCGAAAACTGTTACTCCTTCTAATTGTTGCAACCGTTCCAGGTATAATATACCTGACTGTCAGGCAGGTGTATAATTATAATCAGATAGACAGTGAAGTTTATTCCCTTATTAAGAGTCAGAGGGAGCTTTTTGAGCAGAATAAAAGAAAAGTTGCAAATCTGTCAATTCTCAGTTCACCGGAAAGAATTGATGAGCTTGCAGAAGATATATTGGATCTCCGGAAAACAGAAACAAGCAGAATCAGGATCGAAATAGAGAAAGCAAAAGAGAGGTCAGATGACTGAGATTATGCAAAAACTTTTTACTGTCTCTGATGCAGCTGCCATGTCCGGTGGCCTTTTTGTTTCCAGAGGAGATTCTGATCCGGATATTCTGTCAGTTTCCATAGATTCGCGAAATGTTCGTAATGGTGTTTTGTTTATTGCTTTGAAGGGTGAATTTACAGATGGTCATAATTACATTTCTATGGCTTTTGAATCAGGAGCTTCGGCTGTTATGGTTTCTGATGAGTATTATTCTGTCCATAGTAGTGAAATATCAACCTCAGAGTATCCCGGGTGTTTGATAGTTGTAAAAGATACTCTTCTTGGTCTTCAAAAGCTGGCAGCCGGCTGGGTAGCAGGTTTTGATGATCTTATTAAAATTGCAGTGACTGGAAGTAATGGTAAAAGCACTACAAAAGAGATGATCGGTGCTATTCTTTCCGAGAAAGGGAGTACTATTATAAATAAGGGAAATCTGAATTCGGAAACCGGTCTTCCCCTGTCTGTTCTTAAAATAGATGCTCATCATAAATATGGTGTTTTTGAGATGGGAATAAACCATTCTGGTGAAATGAAAGCATTATCCGGGATTTTAAACCCTGATTATGCACTAATTACAAATATCGGTACTGCTCATATTGGTTTTATGGGTAGTGAGGCAGCTATTGCCGAAGAAAAATCAGATGTTTTCCATTATTTTGGTAAAAATAATACAGGCTTTATTTGTGAAAATGATTCCTGGGCTGAGTATCTGCAGAGCAGGTGTGTAGGCAGAACAGTGCTGTATGGTTCAGAATCAACGGTTGGTATACAAAGCACGATCAATTTAGGACTAAAGGGCTGGAAAATACTGTATAAAGGCCTTGAAATAAATTTGAAACTTATAGGGTGGCATAATTTAACAAATGCAATAGCATCTATAAGTCTTGCTGACACTCTTGGAGTAAGTCCTTTAAAGATAAAGGCCGGGCTTGAAAAAATCGGGCCCCTGAAGGGCAGAAGTCAAATTATTGAAGGCAGATATACTGTCATTGAAGATTCCTATAATGCAAACAGTAATTCAATGTTTGAAATGTTTGACTTTATTTCACATTTAGAGTGGCATGGAAGGGTTGTTCTTGTACTTGGTTCCATGAAGGAGCTTGGTGCTTTGTCCGGGGAAATTCACAGATCTGTTGGTTCCGGGGCAGCTGCAATAAACCCTGAAATAATTTTTTTCTTTGGTGAAGAAATGGAAAATGCCTATGAAGCTGTTTTGGGTGGTAGGTATACAGGTAGTCTGGTTTACACTGTTGATTATTCTGAACTTGAAAAAAAAGTATTAGGTTTTTTGGAAGATGGGGACCTTGTACTTCTGAAAGGTTCAAGATCTATGAAACTTGACAGGCTTGCTGAAAAAATAGTGGAATTACAGGAGATGATAGATGTTTAGAGAGATTTTTCTTCCTCTTGTTGATAAATTTACATTCCTTAATATTTTTCAGTATATAACCTTCAGAGCTGCTTATGCAGCTGTAACTGCTCTTCTGATCTCTTTTATTTTTGGACCTAAATTAATACAGGTTCTAAAAAAGAAAAAAGCAGGTCAGGAAATAAGAGAGGATGGCCCTCAAACACATTTGGTAAAATCAGGAACTCCTACAATGGGTGGAATCCTTATTTTATTTGCTGTTGTAATTTCCGTGCTTCTTTGGCAGGACCTTGGTAATTATCATACCTGGCTCTCTCTATTATCTCTGATCGGGTTTGGTGCCATTGGGTTTGTTGATGATTATCTTAAAGTTTTTCGAAAAAGTTCTGCAGGTCTTCAGGCAAGATTTAAGTTTTCAGCTCAGGTTGTGATTTCGCTTGTTATAGTATTGATTATTTATTTTAAAGATGCAGAATATGCTACTTTGATATATATTCCTTTTTTTAAATATCCTGTTCTGGATCTCTCTGTGTTGTATATCCCTTTTGCCGTAATTCTTCTTGTGGGATTTTCAAATGCTGTTAATTTGACAGATGGCCTGGATGGTTTAGCTTCAGGGTTGATAATTCTTGTAGGACTTTCGATGGGTATTATTACTTATCTTACAGGACGGGCTGATTATGCTGAATATTTACAGATTCCATACATCAGGGATAGCGGGGAGTTGATGATCCTTTGCTTTGCTCTGGTTGGTGCCGGTATTGGCTTCCTCTGGTATAACTCTCATCCGGCAGAGGTTTTTATGGGAGATACAGGTTCTCTTTCTCTGGGCGGGACTATAGGTGTGCTTGCTCTGATGACAAAAAAGGAGATGCTTGTAGTAGTAATTGGTGGAGTTTTTGTAATTGAGGCTGTTTCAGTAATAATTCAGGTCGTGTCGTTTAAGCTGACCGGGAAAAGGGTGTTTAAAATGGCGCCCCTGCATCATCATTTTGAATTAAAAGGCTGGGCAGAAAGCAAGATTGTAATACGCTTCTGGATAATCGGAGGTTTATTTGCAATTTTAAGTCTTTCTACCCTGAAGATACAATAATGAATAATAGTTTTTCTGCAGAAAAAATTGAACAGAGATCTGGTGACTTCATGCTCGTTCTTCTGATAATACTGCTTGCCGGTATAGGCCTTTCTACATTGTTTTCTGCTTCATACTATTACGGAAATTATAAATTTGGAGATCCAGAATATTTTTTTACAAGACAGTTGATGTTTATACTTGCGGGGATTTTTCTTTCCTTTATAGTATCACGGCTCTCTCTTCCTTTTATTAAAAGTATGATTCCTCTTTTACTTCTAATAAGTTTTATTCTAATGCTGGCAACATTTATTCCGGGAATTGGACGTGAAATGATGGGAGGGAGAAGATGGATTATTATTGCAGGTCGTTCATTTCAACCTTCTGAGTTTGTAAAACTGACAATTATTCTTTATCTTTCGAATATATTTGGTAAAAAACATGAAAGAGTTCATGATTTTTTTAATACTATTCTGCCGCCTCTGTTGATTGTTCTTATCTTTACAGGTTTAATAATAGTTCAGAATGATTTCTCTACTGCCGCCTTTGTTATGACTATAGGGCTTGCTTTATTTTATATTGCAGGTGTTAAATACGGGTATTTTCTTTTTATATTTTCGGCCCTTGTTCCCCTTTCAGGGATATTATTATTTTCCAGGGAGCATAGGGTCCGGAGAATTATTGCTTTTCTTGATCCTTCCAGTGATCCGGTTAATGCAGGATATCAGGTTTTATCTGCCAGACAGGCATTATATAACGGTGGGTTCTGGGGTACGGGGATGGGACAGGGGACACGGAAGCTGGGCGGACTCCCGGAGGCCCATTCAGATTTTATTTTTGCAGTACTTGGTGAAGAAGCCGGGTTTTTGGGTGTTTTGTTTATAATAATACTTTTTCTTGCGCTTGCAGTCCGGGGGTATGGTCTGGCCTTGAAATTCAGGGAAAATAATCTTTTTGAATATTTCTTATCATTTGGGCTTACAACCAGTATTTTGTACCAGGCTTTAATTAATATGGCGGTGGTTTCCGGCATGGTCCCTGTAACTGGTATTACTCTTCCGTTTTTTTCTCATGGAGGATCTTCTGTCATAGTCACTTTTATTATGTGTGGCCTTTTATTTAATCTATCAAGGAATAAGAATAATATAATTGGAGCAGTAAGTTGAGTAGTGTAATTCTCCCGGGGGCAGTTTATCAGGACCGCGGACAGGGCCTTAGGGGTCGGTCCAGTGTAAAAAAGATAGAGCGGATTTTTACCGGATTTATTATTCTGCTTCTTGGAATAATAATAATTGAGCTTGGATTTCATTTTTTAATAGCTCCATCAGTCAGGATTAATAAGATTGTTATAAGCACTGAATCAAATTTTGGTTATTCAGATGATTATCTTTTAAAAATTGCCGGTTTAGGTCAATCTGATACATTTTTCGATATTAATACTGCCCTTATCGAGAAAAGGCTTATGCTGATTCCGTCAGTACGTTCAGTATCTGTAAAGAAAGTGTTTCCTTCAATTATCAGGATTGATATTAATAGCCGTGTTCCTGTAGGATTGTCTTTGATTTCTACTGATAATGGTATTGTGCCCGCGGTAGTAGATAATGAAGGTGTTGTTTATATGACAGGTTCTGATCTGGTATCTATGGACCTTCCTGTCATCTCGGGACTTGATTTTCCGGAGATAGGGACCAGTATGAGGATGCCCAGGGAGTTGTGTTCTTTTTTGGAGGATATGGAGGCTATAAAGAGATCTTCACCAGGTCTTTACGGATTGATATCTGAAATAAAATTCGTCAGAAAGGGTAGTATGGATTATGAAGTACTTCTTTATCCCCGTAACCATAAAACAAGAATTAGAATTGGTTCCAGTCTCGATGAAGAAATGTTGAAATATATGATAATGGTTCTTGAAGTTATTTCAGACCGGCCTGGTATGGAAGGGCTTGAAGAAATAGATTTTAGAACAGGTGATGTAGTTTATAGAATTCAGGGGGAATAAATTGTCGCAGGATGATTTAATAGTAGGTCTGGATATAGGATCAACTAAAGTTTGTACAGTAATCGGTGAAATCAATGAGAGAGGTTCTGTTGAGATTATTGGTGTTGGGACCAGTCCTTCTGAGGGTCTTCGCAGGGGTGTTGTTGTAAATATTGAATCAACCCTCAGATCTGTTTCGGCTGCAATTGAGGCTGCAGAGATGATGTCAGGAAGGGAAGTCCGCAGCGTGATAACCGGTATAGCAGGTGCACATATTGAGGGTATTAATTCAAGGGGTGTAGTTGCAGTAACAGGCAAGGGGCGGGAAATTAATCAGACTGATATCCTAAGAGTAATTGAGGCATCCAAAGCAATAGTTATTCCTATGGACAGGGAAGTGATCCATGTGATTCCTCAGGAATATATTGTAGATGATCAGGGGGGGATTAAGGACCCCATTGATATGATCGGTATAAGACTTGAAGCAGAGGTCCATATAATTACCGGTTCGGTTACATCTGCCCAGAATTTGCTTAAATGCGTTAACAGATCCGGTCTTCGTGTTGAGGACATTGTTTTGCAGACTCTTGCCTCATCAGAAGCTGTTTTATCCAGCAGCGAAAAGGAACTTGGGGTCCTGCTGATAGATCTTGGTGGTGGTACAACAGATATTCTGCTTTATATAGGTGGGGCCCCGTATCATACAGATGTTGTAGCGATTGGCGGGGATCAGGTTACCAGTGATTTGTCGATAATGCTTAAAACTCCATCAGATTTTGCAGAGAAGATAAAACTGGAATCAGGGTGCTGTTACCTTCCTCTTGTAGATAAAGATGAGGAAGTTATTATCCCCGGTGTAGGCGGGTGGCCGGCAGCTTCAGTTCCAAGAATTGAGCTGTGTAAGATTATAGGGCCCAGAATGATTGAGATTTTTTCTATGGTAAGAAGTCAGCTTGAGCGAAAGGATTATCTGAAACACCTTAGAGGGGGTGTGGTCCTGACAGGTGGTGGAGCAGCAATGCCAGGAGTTGTTGAATTAGCCAGTCAGATTTTTGATGTACCGGCCAGAATTGGAATGCCTCCAAGGCTTGGTGGTTTATCAGATACCTACATGAAGCCTGATTATGCGACAGCTATTGGTCTGGTTATGTTCGGGATAAATCAGTTTCAGTCAGAGGATATAAGGAATCCTCTGCCAGGGAAGGGTAAAGAAGGTTTTACAGGGAAATTGAAAAACTGGATGAAAGAGTTTTTCTAAAAATACAAAATTATTTTATCAGATGCTCGGGAGGGGGCTATGCAGATTGAAGTAATTGAAGAAGCAATTGATGTTACTCATGTTAATCAAACAGAAATTAAGGTCGTAGGTGTAGGCGGTGGCGGCAGTAATGCTGTAAACAGGATGATCGAGAGCGGTCTTGGCAATAT
>DAOWMA010000298.1 GCA_030643345.1 Spirochaetaceae bacterium | reverse complement strand
TTTTCTGATGCAGCGGTATCAGGGTAATCTGAGATAATTCCTTCCATGACCAGCATTGCTTCGTCCGTCTTTTCGTCAATAAGCAGTTCAAGACCAAGAGCAAACTTTGCCCATGCATCTTTTTCTGTGTTATCATCTCCGAAAACAGGGAAAGTGGCAGTAAGCAGTATTAGAAATATTATGATTAGTGATTCCTTTGACATGAATAAACAACGTTTTAATAACATTTCATACACCCTCTTCAAATAAATATACTACTTTCCTCCCCGGAAGAAAAGACGGTAGTAATGGGTGGATTCGGCAGTTCCAATCTTCAGGATATAGAAGTTGCAGGAGGCAGGGATGGCCTGTCCGTAATTGATGTTTATGCTGTGGGTGTAGAAGTAGAAAAAGATCTGGCCTTTGTAGCCGATGTAGACGGTTTCAAGGTTGTGAAGATTTTAATTCCATCGTGGTTACGATAGAGACATTGCATGCAACGTCTCTACATGTTATATCAATCTTTCTTTGATATAGTATTCAAGCATTGGATCCTGTAGGTAATACCACTTACCACTCTTATCAATTACATCCTTATTTACCAGGCCTTCAACTGCTTTCTTAAGTGATGAATTATTTAGATTAAACTGATCCATTACCTTTCCTTCGTAGAGATTATCACCTTTTGCTACAATAATTAACTTAAGAGCTTTTCTCTGATTTAAGCTTAAATTCTCCCATTCCTGCAGAAAGAGATCTTCTTCTCTATCCAGGATTGACTGTAGAGTTCTTTTCATTAATAGATCATTTACCCCAGAAGTAAAATCACATGAATTAAAAAGTTCATAGGCAATTTGTTGGGTGTAATATGGAAATCCTTTGGAGATTTTCAATGTTCTTTTAATAAACTCATCATCAATTTTTCTACCATTATTATTAAAACCTTTTTTTATAAATGACGACCATTCAGAAAAAGGAATTTCTACAATAGGAAGGTGCTTTACCGACTTATAAAAAGCACTGTTTTTGTTAAAAAACAACTTTTTTATAATACTTTTTTTACTTCCCAAAAATATATAGGATATCTTATTGCCATGCAGCTGTATCTTGCTTCTTAGTTTTTCTTCCAAATTCAATTTTGATATTTCCTGAAATTCATCCAGGACAACTATTGGTATTTCTTTGCTGTACTCTGCATGTTTAAAGGGTATATCCATAATTTCTTCAAGAACGTTCTCTTTTTCACTTCTGGTAAAGCTTAATGAGTAGGATGGAGAACCATCCATATCAAATGCAACATTAATATTTGGTTTTATCTTCAACACCTTTTTAAAATATCTAACTGTTTTTTCTGTTGTTGTTTCGAGAGATGTAGAGATTGCATTAAAATAAGCATTAATGAATTCAATCTCATCCGTTATACCCATTAAGTCCATAAAAATGTATCTATTTTTGAGCTCTTTGAGAGTTTTCAGTATTAGAGATGTTTTTCCAAATCTTCTGGGAGCATAAATAAGTATATTAAGGCCATTGCTGATATCCCTTTTTAAAACTTCTATTTCATTTACTCTATTGCAGAAATAAGTTTCTTCAGCTACACCGCCATAATAGAAGGGATTTTTTGCAATCGCCATTTTATACCTCCTGGCCTTAAATAATTCTACCTATAAGTATAATACCATATGGTATAAAATTCAATATTATATCTAACTTAAAATTTTTGTTTCCTTTGTAACATATATAAGGATTGATTTACAATAATTCGATACCCTTATCCCTGCACGATTCCACAACATCCTCCGGCCATACACTTACCTGTACTTCCCCGATATGATGTTTCTTCAGTATAAACATAACCAATCGGGATTGACCTATTCCGCCCCCTATTGATTGAGGAAGAACTCCATCTAATAACTGTTTATGCCAATCAAGATCACATCTGGACATTTCATCTCTTATTTCCAGCTGTTTAAGCATAGTTTCCTTATCTACACGTATTCCCATTGAAGAGAGCTCAAAAGCTCTTCCAAGTACAGGGTTCCAGACCATAATATCACCATTGAGACCGCGTTTTTCATCTACAGTTTCGGTTGTCCAGTCATCATAGTCGGGAGCTCTACCATCATGGATTGTTCCATCAGGCAATTGCCCTCCAATACCGATAATAAAAACAGCTCCCAATGTATGAGTAATAAGATCTTCCCTTTCTTTGGGCGATTTATCGGGCCATTTTTCTACAAGGTCTTCAGTATGGACAAAACTAATTGTATCTGGAAGAGATACTTCTATTCCAAACTCTTCGGTAACTCTTTCTTCTGTCCCCTTAAGAGACTGGTATATTTTTCTGACTGTTGCTTTAAGATAATCAAGATTTCTATCCTCCATACTGATTACTTTTTCCCAGTCCCATTGATCCACATAAATTGAATGCATTCCAGTTGTCAAATCAGGTTCATCAGGTCTTAAAGCTTTCATATCCGTAAGTATACCTTCCCCGGGTAGTACATAATATCTTTTTAAAGCGCTTCTTTTCCATTTTGCAAGCGAGTGGACAATCTCATAATTTATTATGCCGGTATTTTTTACTTTAAAACTAACTGCATTTTCCGTTCCGTTGAGATTATCCTGAACCCCGGAATCTGCAGAGGTAAAGAGAGGAGAGGAAACCAGTGTAAGATTCAGATAGGATTTAAGTTTTGATTCAAATACCTTTTTTACAAAAGAAATTGCTTTTTCAGTTTCCAAAAGAGTTGATTTTTCAGTTTTTTCCAAAGTTGCGGTTAGCATAGAGCCTCCAAATATTATATTTATAGCAAAATACAACATTATTTTAGTAAATATCAATACAAATTGTAATTATTAAGATTATAGTAAATATTTATTCATATATTTGATATATTAATAATTATAAAGTCTTCATATAGAGGGAAATTATGAAATTAATAAATCTACATGAAAACTATATATGATATTTTCTTGAATTCTTTCTTTTAAAGTCTTAAATTTTGTTACAGAAGCTAATTGTTTATTCAAGTAGTTTTTAAACCATTTTAAATAGAAGTAAGCAGGGGAGGTTTTAGATGATAGTAACTATTTCAAGACAACCTGGCAGCCTGGGAGAGAAAATAGCAACAAAACTGGCAGAAGAAAAGGGGTTTGGATATCTTGATAGAGATTTGTTAAAAAAGAGACTTCTGGATCAAAAGCTACCGGAATTCCTTATTGACAAGTATGATGAAAAAAATCCTGGATACTGGAGCAGCTTTTCGGAGAAGAAAGAACGATACCTGAATAATCTGAAGATGGTAATTCTGGATTTTGCCAGCAATGGTGACTGTGTTCTGGTAGGCAGAGGGGCACAGGTTCTTTTTGCTGGTATCCCGGGGGTCGTCAAGGTAAGGATCATAGCACCACATTCAATCAGCATCAGACAATTTTCAGAAGAAAAGGGATGTTCTGAAAGGGAAGCAGAAAAGATAATTGGACATATTAATAATGAAAGAAAGGGATTTTACCGATCATTCTTCAATGCGGCCCTAGAATCACATGAGCTTTATGATCTGATTATTAATACTAAATATCTCGATGTTAATGGAGCAGTTAATGTTATCAGCAGTTTGATAGA
>DAOWMA010000066.1 GCA_030643345.1 Spirochaetaceae bacterium | reverse complement strand
TCCAGACTTAGTGAAGTACTTGAAGATACATTGGGAGAATACTCCTCCATTCGGGATATCCAGATAATTTCCGCCAAGGGATACTCAAAAAAATACGATCTTCTAAAAGCCCTGAATTTAGGAGTACTAACAGAAGATCCTGTTGTCAGCCCAGGGGACAGAATAATAATCTCCAGAGTAAGCAGAGAAGTGGAAGTAGTGGGTGAAGTCTATAAACCGGGTATTTTCCAGCTTTTTGAAAATGAGGGAGCCAAAGAAATAAGTGCCTTTACCGGAGGATACACTCCTATGGCAAATCTGTTTAGAATTAAAGTTGACAGATACTCCGAAGGTCATCCAACTTCATTTACAACCGATATAAATGAGTTATCAGGTACTTTTGAGTTTCACAATGGTGATGTAATAACAGTATCAACTATAATGCAGCAGCAGGCTGTTGTATATATAGAGGGAGGAATAGATACTTCCCTGGCGCTTGAAACCGGAGCAGTAACTGATGAATTTTCGACTGTGGATATCTATAACAGGATTGTCAGACAGATAAATATTGGAGAAACACTTTATGATCTGCTCTATTCAGTAAAAGATTACATATCCCCATTCGCAGATCTCGAACACGGCTATCTAATACGGGTAGGAGAGGCTTCTTCAATTCCTGTAGACATGCAGAAACTGATCTATGATTACAATAGTAATGACGATATTGTTCTCCAGCCATTTGATCATATTGCAATTCCCCTGGGACGCCCCTTTGTCTCTGTATCAGGTGCTGCATACAACCCCGGAAGATTTCCTTATAATCCTCCGGAATTGTATTCATATTATGTAAATATTGCGGGCGGCTTTGATTCAGCACGAAATAACAAGGGAAAAGTTATTATTACAGACGAAAATGGTGACAGAAGAAATATCTCTGATCCTATATTACCCGGTGACAATATCAACGTCCTCTCAAATAATTTCCTCTACAACTTTAACCAGTACTTCCCTGCAATTGCTACAGGCCTGGGTCTTATAATTACAATTATCACCCTGACAAATGCACTCAACCAAACAGGTGGTCCGTAAAGGCATGGTTCACAATACGGGAAAGGTATGCCTTTCCCCTCCCATGCAGACCGGGATTGACATAGTCTCCATAACCAGATTCCAAAAATCAGTTGCTAAAAAATCATTCCTTACCCGCAATTTCACCGAAAATGAAATTGCATACTGCAATAAAAAAAAGAACAGTGCTGTACATTTCGCAGGCAAATTTGCAGCAAAGGAAGCCGTAAGCAAGGCCTTGAAACTGGAGTGGAAAGGAGGCCTGAACTGGAAAGAAATAGAGATATTAAATGATAAGATTGGTGCCCCTTTTGCAGTTCTCCATGGACATACCTATAAAATCTTTTCCAAAGGAACATATACCGAATTGCAGATATCCATATCCCACTGTAATGACTACGCTATATCAGTAACAGTAGTGCTATAGTACCTACCGGTTGCTGTGTTTTTACTCCGCAAAAATGTATCAAGACACCGGTTCCTATTCCAGATAAAATGAAAACTGAGGTTTACGAAAAGGATTTGTTTCCATCTGTATTCGGGCAGTACGTATATAACTGTACCCATCATCACACAGAATCTTACATTAATATTATATATACGTGCTGTATTGTCTCTGGGGGAATAGGGGTTCTCAAGAACCTGTGGAAATAAAATAGAACGGATTTTTTTACAATCTACAAATTCATCTTTTTCAGAGCTGCCAGCGGGAATAAAACGAAAAATCTTTTTCAGCCAGGCCATATAACTTTCTCCGGAATTTCTGTATAATTTATAATCTCCGGAACTTAAACCATGCCTGAAAAATTCATCCATCTGCTCAAACGACAAATAGAGTCTTGACTGCTCAAGAAATCCATTAAGATTACGAACTATGTTTGTACTGCGATATTCTCTGTATTCCCTTCCATTCCACCGGTACCAGGTGAGATAGGTCTCATACCCCGTACCCTCTTCAAGACCATCTTCCCAGTCAATTATATCAACAATATTATCTCCATCAATATCATAGGAATCACTGTAAGTGGAGATATTTTCTGCCATGGAAAATAATGAAAACCTGTTATAACTGGAAAAGATTATCCACTCCCGATCGGTACCCTTGACTGTTTGAAATGAAATACTAATTCCTAAAGGAAGATCAGAACCCTCTTTAATTGATACCTTCCGGAAATCACTTATTACAACACTCGAACCAATAGGAATTCTGAACATTGAGATCATCCCGCCCTTGAGCTGAAGAAAAACAGAAAGAAAAAAATCGACAGGCTCTCTTTCATTTTTTAACAGTTGAGATACATCAGAAAGATTACTAAAGCCTGCATCCAGATTTTCTCTATTTTTTACAACCAGTAAAAATGCATCCCTGTAACCATTCTGATCCAGATCACTGTATATAATTTTTAAACGGCCATTATCATTGGTAACAGGAAGAAAAGATCCGGGTATTGTATCCAGGATAATACGCTCTATAGCTCTATTCGAAAGTTGAGGATAACTTTCTGTTTTCATTGTATCGGAAGACTCAGATACAGAATTTTGAGGGACAATAGATTGTTCATCTGCTGTTACAGATTGTGGAACTATTTTCTCTGTTTCAGGCTTCAACGCAATAAATTGTTTGTCTTCAGCATCAGGATCAGGAACAGATCGGCAGGAGATCAGGACAAAGGTAACTATTAAGGAAATGAGCACGATAAATCGTACCCAAACAGTTTTTCTAATTCTCATTATCATGCTACTATAGCCCGGATAGCTGAATAAATAAACCTTAATTTCTTGCTTTTCAATACAATAATGTATAGATTTAAACGCAGTATTTTATTATGAGGGAAACCAACAAACAATGGCAGAATATGCACTTGAACTGAAATATAAAGGTAAAACCATTTTCTCAAGTAATGGAAAGTGGCTTTACCCCCTGTTCGACCTGGAGAAGTTCCTTAAAGAAGAAGATTATAACCCTGCAGAACTTGTGCTATACGATAAAATAATTGGGAAAGCATCTGCATTTATGATAATTCGTCTTGGGATAAGAAAAGTTAAAGGCGGCATAGTAAGCAAACCTGCAGAAACTGCGTTTAAAAAATGGGATGTGGAATATAGTACGGAAAAGCAGATTGCCTTAATAGATTGCAAAACCGAGAAATTACTTATGGATATATCTGATCCTGAAGAAGTTTATCAAATAGTCAGGACAATAGCGGGGATAAAATAAAATGATCGAACCTTATTATTTATCAATTGATCTTGGAGCAGGACAGGGAACAAAAGTTGCAGTTTTTAAGGGTGTTCATAATCAGATAATTGAATCGACCCTGCCAATCACAAATTATGGTCCGGATTTTATATCTTACTGTTCTTCACTTGAAAAACATATAATACACCTGGTAAAAAAGACAGGTTTATCAATTAAAGATATAAATTCCATTGGCATTGCTACTGCCGGAATTCTTAAAAATGATGGTACATTTCTTCTTATCGCAAATATACCGACATTTAAAAATAACAATCTGAGAACAACCCTTGAAAATATATTTAATCTGCCAACAGCAATCGATAATGATGCAAATGCAGGTGCTCTTGCAGAATGGAGTGTTTTGAAAATGGAACTTCTGTACTGGGTGTTCGGAGGTGGATGGGGTGGTGCATGGATATCCAAAGACGGAGTAATAAATTCCCCGTCAACAGACTGGCAGGGAGATGATGGAGATCTCCACCTGACCAACGAACCGGGATATGCAATCCCCCTTAATAAAATGGATGTACGGTCTCTATTCTTCGAAGTGAACGGTTCGTATGAACGATTTGAAGATATCCTGCAGAAAGAAATGGGTCCAGATGCACTTATTGGTCCTGGTGGAGATACAACATCTTTAAGAGCAGAAACCATACTCTCAGGACCTGGCCGGTTAAGATTATTCAAGGCTATAGTGGGGGATGATGATTTTTATGAAAGATTTCTTGATTTAAGTGAAACTGAAAAAATATCAAATCCTTCAGTAGCAGGCAAATATATTAGCAAACTGTCCAGCATGAGGGTTGAGTCAGCTATCAATACCGACAGACTCTATGGCAAAATACTGGCATATGCCACCAGAAAATTAATTAAAGCCAGCCAAAAAGACGGCCTTCCCGAAAATATCCCAATCTGCCTTGGAGGAAAACCAAGTTATGCATTACCATACTTTGGCCCGTCGACTCAGCGTGTTTTGGGGAAAATGGGTCTTATGAATTATCTCCGCCCCTCTGTGATCGATGAAAGAGGAATAAATGCAAATCTTGTTGGTGCAGCTGTCCTTGCAGCCAGGAAGATAGGGACTATCTGATCTGTTATCAGGTCCTGAAGGAGTGTATACTCCTTCAGGCCTATAAAAAGCAATCTACCCGCAGCAAATTTCTCTTGCAACAGATTCTGCAGCAACAATCGCCGGATACATCGTAGGAGCAGCAGTTAACAGCGGATGTGTACCAAACTGCATGGTAACAATATCAATTGCACTCAGTCCCTGCTGAACGGCCATACCAAGAATGTTAATCAGTTCACCTGCAGATTTACCAGTTGCTACCTGTGCCCCCAGGAGTACTCCTCCGCTTTTAGAAAAGATAAGCTTAACAGTCTGAGGAGATGCATCAGGCACAGCTCCAGGATGTCTGTCAACAGCAGTGAATTTTCCTACCCTTATCTCAAATCCTTCATTTTTTGCAGTTGCCTCTGTAATTCCGGCAGCACCCATTGCCATCCCCTCGATTGCAGTTGAAAATATTGAGATATTCCCTTTATTCTGCTTAATAAGTCTGATTCCAAAGAGATTCATACCTGCAACACGTGCATCGAAGGTTGCAGTAGATGCAAGCATTAATCTGGTAGCTTTTCTGGTAAAGAAATCTTTATGTTCAGCACAGTCTCCCACAGCAAATATATCAGGAATCGAAGTTCTCTGATATTCATCTGTCCAGATTGAATTGTACCTGCCCATATAGAGACCGGCTTCGACTGCAAGTTCAGTACAGGGTTTATACCCAATTGACAGTATAACGGCATCTGCCTTCAGGAGTTCACCATTATCCAGTTCAACAGACGTTACATGCCCATTCTCACCAACAAGTCTCAATACCTTATGGCCTGTTTTTATATTCAGACCCCTGGAAACCAATTGTTCATTAACAATTTCAGAAATGTCCTCATCAAAGGCCAGAGGCAAAACTCTTTCCAGCGCTTCTACCAGGGTCACATTCTTCCCCTGCTGACGGAGTTCATCACTCATCTCTACACCAATAAATCCTGCCCCAATGATAACTATATTTTTAGCTCTGGAAATAGGCTCCAAAATCCCCTTTAGATATACATAATCTTTAGGAATATTGAAGACACCTTCCTGATCTACCCCTTCTATAGGGGGAACAAAGGGGGTCGAACCTGTGGCAAAGACCAATCTATCATAGTCAATCTCGGTCTTCCCGGTTATAACCTTTTTATTCTCAACATCAACTTTCTTAACTTCTTCAATAAGAAAATCGACGCCAAGTTTTTTTATGGGATCAGTTCCAACCTTATCATCATCTATGGAATTCAAAGTGGAAAATATGTAAGGAATCCCACAGGGGACCAGGGTTATTTCCTCTTTTTTAACAACAAGAACACTTTTATCAGGATGTGCCAATTTTGCAGTTTTAGCAGCTATCATACCTGCTGCGGAACCACCAATAACAACAACATCATATTTCATAAATACCTCCATTCAAATTATAAATACAGTATAATACTTTAATTTAATTAAATAAAGCGTTTATTTGTTTTATTTTCACAATATATTAATTACAGTCACATATAAATATACATATATATCTGTATCATAATATTTCTTTTTTATTTTATCTTAAACTTATTAACCTCACTCTCTAAAGATACTGAAGCATCATCTAGAGTATTTGTAAGATTAGTTAATTCATTCAAAGCTATAGATATCTCTTCTGTACCGGAAGAAATCTCATCCATAGATCCAAGAGCTTCAGAAGAGACTCTTGTAAGCATCTGCATAGATTTTACTATAGACGCAGTACCATCAGACATTTTGTCTGATCCATCCTTAACTTCAACTGTAACATTGTTTAACAGCTGCATGGCTTCAAGAATTTGTTCTCCGCCCTTTGATAACTCCAGAGTCGATGTATCAATCTCTGCAAGAGCTTCAGAAACTGCTATAACCTCTGTAAGTATCTCTTCAAAGGCGGACCCTGTTGCCTTACCGGAACCGGCTGCAGCAACAATTTTGTTTACTATCTCATTGAGCTCCGCACCTATCCCCTTTGCATTTTCTGCAGAAGTTTCAGCTAGTTTTCTAATTTCATCTGCAACTACTGCAAACCCCTTTCCGGCATCCCCGGCATGAGCTGCCTCTATGGCCGCATTCATTGACAGAAGATTAGTCTGAGAGGCTATTCCATTTATAACGTCTACCATTTCAGAAATGACACCAATACTGCCGTTTACATCATCTACAATTTTAGTTGTCTCAGAAAGTTTACTACCCCCGGATTTTGTTATAACAACCAATTTATCAGTCGCTTCCTTTTTAGCTCTGGTTATTCCTGCTACATTAACTAAAGATGCTACCATTTCATTAATTGATGCGGTTGACTCTTCTACTGCACTGGACTGTTCTTCTATCTGCTTTCCCAGATTACCAATAACTTCCTGTATCTTGGTAATCTCCCCTGATGTTGAATATATGTTTTCATCCAGAGTTGCAAACTGATTTTTTACGCCACTGACATTGGCAGATATTTCTACCACTGCAGCAGATGTTTCTTCGGCCGTTGCAGATAAAGATTCCTTTGCATCCACTGTAAGTTTTGTAGCAGATTTTATATTAACCATAAGCTGTTTCATCTTATGTAGAAATTTATTAAAACTTACTGCAAGTTCTCCTATTAAATCTGCAGATAATACTTCAAGTTCCTTTGTCAGGTCCCCCTCACCTTTGGCAATATCTTCCAGCATATCCTTCACTTTCCTTAAGGGGCGTATAACAATCAGGGTAACAATGAAATAAATAATTATAGTCATAACTATAAATACTGAAATAAATATAATTACCAGCACTCTCATTAGTAACTCAAATGGAGCAAGATAGGGATCTATGTTAGATAAGCTCCCATATATGTTTTCTCCGGAAGATTTATAGGTTACCAGATGTTCTCCGGTATCATCCTGAAAAATAAAGCTGCCATTACCATCCTTACTGTTAAGTACTCTTTCGCCCCAAATGAAATCTGTGACATTTTTTCCCACAACTGCATCATCCGGATGATTTTTAATAATTCCGTCACGGGACATAATAAAAGGATACCCGCCATAATTATCTACTTTGAACTTTTTAATAGCCATCTGGAGATCGAAGTTTCTTTCTGCAATACCCAGTTCTTCAGGTTTTACACCTATCTGGATTATCCCGGGAGATTTTTTACCTGCAACACCTATATACTGGAAAAGAACATTATCAGCCCCTCTGAGCTGAGGTTCCTGTGCAAGTTCATAAAAAGGATCGGTTAAGGCATTAAGAAACGGTATAGTCTGTTCTGTTGTATTAAAATCAAACCCGTAGAAGGCAGGAATGTTACCCCACCTTAGTACACCATCTGCATCGGTAACATGGATCTCTTCTACTCCAATATCATCAGTAAGTTTCTGGAAATTTTCCGCACTCCGATTAAATCCATCACTCTCCACAACGTTCCTTACCGAACGGGTTATTCTTAAATAATTACTATTCATACTGGCTTTTAGAAGTTCCAGAGAAATATCAGAAATAGTGGCTTGCTGCATAAATACAGTTAAGGCAACATCTGTTTTTTCCTCCATAATATCTATTAGAATATTTTCATATGAATTCCTTGAAAAGAGAAATATAGCTGAAAACGAAATTAATAGGACAATTACAACGGGAATGGAGAATTTTAATTTAAGTCCGAGTTTCATAGGAACTCCTTTATTTTCAATTATATTTAAAAGACAGATTTATCACAAAGCTCTAATATATTTATTCTATCGCAAATTATTTCTACTTGCAATAGAACAAAATCAGTTCTATTCTATATGATTATAAATCCAGAAAGGGAAATCGAGGGATAATTATGAAGAAGATTGTATTAATTGCTGTTTTTGTTATGTTTATGGCCGGTGGCACCCTATTTTCAATAGAAAGGTCCACATGGTTCGGAGCAGTAGGTGCATATTATTTTGATGATAACAAAGGAGACACTATTAGCAATGGTTTTGCACCTATATCTTATTCACCAGTATCAAATCCTGGCACTTATTCCCTGACTACAGGAGATGACGGCAGAGATCTTGGAAGCGGCTGGGGTGGAGCAGAGGCAAAAGCATCTATCACCCACAAAATAAAAGTACCCTTTATG
>DAOWMA010000214.1 GCA_030643345.1 Spirochaetaceae bacterium | reverse complement strand
CATGAAGACTATCTATTTCATGATCAATCTCACTGATAGACATTGCTTCTTCAGCATCACGATCTATATATGCGGTTAAGACCCTTTTAAGCATACTTTTGGCTTTCTGTGCCATTAAAGGCATTCCAAAAAGGGGGAAAGGTTTTGGATCATTATTAAGTCTGATTACTCCTTTTGCAATGTGCACTGCATGATCTCCCATTCTTTCAAATTGAGTGGATATTTTTAGAGCGGTTATTATACGTCTTAAGTCTCCGGCAACAGGCTGTTCTCTTGCAATCAGAACTATACATTGGTCCTCTATCCTTATCTCAAAATCGTTTATTTTTTCATCTTCATCAATAACCGTACGGGCCAAATCAAGATCCATGTTTATAAGACTGTCCATGGCTTTATCAAGGGCCTCTTCTACAAGGACACCCATTTTTACAATTTCATTGTTTAGTTTCGATATTTTGTCATTGAAATTCGTTCTAATTTCCATCTAATACCCCTTAACCGAACCTTCCGGATATATAATCTTCAGTTTGTTTATTCTTCGGCCTAATAAAAAGTTCACTTGTTTTACCACATTCAACAAGGTGACCCGATCGCTTGTCATCTGTCATCATAAATGCAGTGTAATCTGATATCCTCGAAGCCTGCTGCATATTGTGTGTTACTATTATTATAGTAAAATCCATGCATAAAGTCTTCATTAAATCCTCGATTTTCAGGGTTGCGATAGGATCCAGTGCAGAAGCGGGTTCATCCATAAGTATTATTTCCGGTTTAACTGCAATTGCTCTTGCAATACAGAGTCTCTGCTCCTGTCCGCCGGAAAGTCTGAGTGCATTTTCATGGAGTTTGTCTTTTACTTCATCCCAGAGAGCAGCTTCCTTAAGAGATTCTTCCACCAGCTCTTCCATATCCCCCTTATAACCATTTATCTTTGCTCCCCATGTAATATTATCAGAAATACTTTTTGGAAAGGGATTTGGTTTTTGAAATACCATACCAATTTGCTTTCTTAAGGATACAGCATCTACTTCAGGGTTGTAAATATTTCTATTTTGAAAAATTATTTCACCCTCAGTTCTGGTCCCCTCAACAAGATCATTCATCCTGTTAATTGATCTTAATACTGTACTTTTCCCACAACCGGAAGGGCCGATAAATGCAGTGATTTTATTTTTTTGTATATCTAAATTTATATCTTTTACCGCTCTGAAATCTCCGTAATATACGTTTAAATCTTTCAAATTTAAAATATTTTTATCTTCCATAAATTATTAACCTTTCTTTTTCATATTATGATGATTTCTTAGGAGTACTGCCCCTGCATTAAGTGTAAGCAGGAGTACCAGTAATACAATAATAGCTGCAGCAGCTACTTTTCTGAACTCCGGCTGAGGACGTGCAGTCCATTGATAGATCTGAATAGGGAGGGCCGTAAACTTTGAAAATACAGAATCAGGTTTTTGTGCCACAAAAGTTGAAGCTCCTACAACTATAAGGGGAGCAGTTTCTCCCAGGGCCCTTGAAACGGCAAGTATGGAACCTGTAAGAATACGGTCCATGGAATAGGGCAGAATATGGTGCCATATTGTCTGCCATTTAGTTGCCCCAAGTCCAAAACTTGAAAATTTTAAGGATTTTGGCACACCACGAATTGCTTCCTGAGCATTTATAATAATTATTGGAAGAATAAGTATTCCAAGAGTTAAGCCTGCAGACAGTATGGTCCTCCCATTAGCTGTACTGTTAATTGTCTGGCTGAAAATTTTACCACTTGTTATGGGTTCAAGAAATCTAACAAAAACTGCTAATCCAAGCATACCGTAAATTATTGATGGTATTCCTGCAAGATTGTATATGTTGATCTGTATAAGATTATTCAATTTGTTAGGTTTAGCATATTCTTCAAGATATATTGCTGTTGCCACTCCGAGAGGAAAAGCCAGAATTATTGCAATTAAAAGCAGCATTAAGCTGCCTGTTAATGCAGTAAATATACCTGTTTTTTCAGGAATACTGGATTGAGGTGACAATAAAAAGTTCAGGGATAACCATGACCGGAATTCAAGATTACCCTTAGGATAGTCATTTTTTAATGTTTCTATTATTTTCTTTTTCCCAAAGAGAGAGCTTGTCAGTGACCATGCCTTTACAATCTGCGGATTTACTACTTCCGTCATTACAAGTTCCAGGATATTTTCCGAACTTCTTTCAGAAAACGACTGTTCAAAATTAAACCTTCTCATCAATCCTCTGGATATATTATCTTCCAGGATTGAAATCAGTTCCTCTTTTGTTGCTTCTCCCAAATTATTTCCGGAGTTATAAATCTCTTGTGGAGATTTTTCGTTTACAAAGATTACATAACCAAAAGCCTCATTAAATATACTGAACATAAGTATCAAAAGTGCAAAAATACCAATTATTGTGGCCACTTGAAACACTATTTTACTAATCCAGCTTTTTCTTTGCCGTATTGCATCCATCAATCATAGATCTCCCTGTAACGCCTGATAATTTTTTGACTGATAATATTTAATACAAGAGTGATGACAAAGAGAAATATACCTATTGCAAAAATAGAGTTGTAGTCTACAGTGTCATAACCAATATCACCTCCGGAGATCCTTGCAATATAACCGGTCATTGTTTCAGCAGATTTAAAAGGATTAAAAGTAAAATTTGATCCTGCACCGGCAGCAAGAGCAACAATCATGGTTTCTCCAACAGCTCTGGATAAGCCTACTATAAATGCTGCCATTATTCCTGAAATTGCAGAGGGGACAATTATACCTGTTGATACTTCAAGTTTGGTTGCTCCCAGTCCATAGGCGGCCTGTCTTAAACCGGATGGAACAGCAGAGAGTGCGTCTTCACTCATGGAAGCAATCAGCGGGAAGATAAGAATGCCCATTGCAATACCTGCAGAAGCTGTATTGTATACATCTACCACATCATGCCCCAGTATGGTTTTTAGAGAAGGTGTTATAAAAGTAAGTGCAAAATAGCCGTAAACAATTGTAGGGATACCGGCCAATATCTCAAGAACAGGCTTTATTACGGATTTGAACTTATTGCTTGCATATTCACTCATGTATATAGCAGCAAAAACCCCAAGGGGCCCTGCAACCAGCATAGCAATGAAGCTTGTCATAAGTGTGGAATTAAGTAATGGAAGTATTCCAAACTTATTAATAACGGGCTGCCATTCTATGGATGAGAAAAATTCCAGTAATGACACTTCCCCACTGGAAAAAAATAAAAAGGCTTCGCTACTTAGTATATATACAATACCCAGGGTAATACTAATAGAAATAATCGCGGAAAAGTTAAGGAGCCCCCTTATAAGGAGCTCCTTAAAGCGCAAAGTTTTTGGAATATTTTTATCAAAAAGCATTGCATCGATGGAAAGATTCATTAGAACCTGCCTTCCATGGCTTTCATCCAGTTATTCTTTGCTTTGTCAAGATCTGCTTTTGCTGCCGGAAAATAACCTACATCTCTGATCTCTTCATTTACATAAGTCAGATAAAAAGCAATAAATGCTGCAACCTGTGGTTTCTCCTGCATAATATTAGCACTGCTGTACATAAATACAGGTCTGGCCAGTGGGTATGTGGAATTGTCCACTGTTGCACTGCAGGGCCTGACACCCTCAATACTTAATACATTGAGTACATCGGAGTTTTCGGCATAGTATGCATACCCGAAGAACCCTACTGCATATTTGTTACCTACAACACCTCTTACCAGAATATTATCATCCTCTGAAAGCTGGGTATTTGCTGCTGACAGTATAGGTTCTTTATCTTTGTCGAAAACTTTTTCTACGAAGTAATCAAATGTACCGCTGTCTGTCCCCGGTATAAATCTTTTTATTTCAGCCTCAGGCCATGATGGATTTACATCGGACCATTTTTTAGCCGGTCCGAATATTTTTGCAAGTTCTTTAAAAGTAACATTCGAAGCAAAATCATTTTTTGGATTTATTACAACTGCGAGAGCATCTGTACCAAGACGGAACTCAATAGGTTCTCTTCCATTTCCCCTTGCAGCAGCAATTTCTTTCTCTTTTATTGGACGACTTGCATTTGATATATCAGATTCAGCCTGTACGGCCCATCTTTCAAATCCTGCACCGCTTCCAATACTGTCAAGGGTAATATTGTCACTGTATCCTTCATTCTTAAATCGCTCGATCATTCTTTCAGAAAGAGGGAATACTGTAGAACTGCCGGCAGCAGATATTGTCCCTTTTACTTCCAGTGGATTAACACCTGGAAGAATAGAATCATCTGACTCATCTAAAATCCAGGAATAAGCATCGGATTCAGCTGAGGTTGATTTTTCCTTATCCCCACCTGCAAAAACTGTAGATACTGCTGTCAGTATCATTAAAAAAACTAAAATCTTTTTCATTACAAACCTCCTGTGTCTGTTTAAGAATTACAATTTGATGTTTGCAATTTAATGAGGTTATATTTGATGTTTATTAATGTAATGTTAGGATTGTGTTAATTTTATTGGACGGTCTAAGATTTATTCTGCAGCTTTCTTTAGAGCTTCGAAAAAGCTTTTGTTGCCTTTTTTACCTCCCAATTTCATGCCCAGTAAAACATAAGGAGGGTAGTTAACTATTCCATAGTGAGT
>DAOWMA010000270.1 GCA_030643345.1 Spirochaetaceae bacterium | reverse complement strand
TAATGTTCATTATATAATGGGTGATCTACCCCAAAGAAAGCGCCTTTCTGTCATAAACAAGGTTAAATCCGGGGAAGTGAAATTCCTTGTTGCTACAGATGTTGCGGCCAGGGGGCTTCATGTAGATGATCTTGATATGGTAATTAACTATGATATTCCTGAAGATTTTGAGAACTATGTTCACAGAATAGGTCGTACTGCGAGAGCAGGAAAATCAGGAAGGGCCGTAACCTTTGCCTGCGAGAAGTTTGTTTATGGTCTTGAAGCTATTGAGAAATATATAAACATGAAGATCCCTGTAGAATGGCCTGAAGCAGATATGTTTGTTGAAGATAAGAGTGCCGGAATGAACTTTTATCGTGAAAAAAATGCAGCAGTGAATGCACCAGGTAAGGGTGCATATCCGAGCAGTAAGCGAAGCGCACGACCAGGGGAAAAACCCTATAATAACAGGGGAAGCCGACCTGGAACAGGACAGGGTGGGGCGCGTGGTAACAGACGACCTGATCAGCATAGACGCAGTCACCAGAGTAGTTCCGGAAGAAAAGACCATCCAAAAAAAGAGCAGTCAAAAAAAGAATTTGGAAATGAACGAAATAAAGATCAGCAAAGAAAAAATTCCGGTTATAAAAACCGACCAGCCGGGTCTTATGATAATCAGACACAAAGAAATATATCAAAGAGTCAGGCGAGGGAAAAGAAGAAGTTAAATAGTGCTACATTAAAACTAACAAGGAACAGCTCTGAGGAAGAACGGCTGACATATTATAAAAATAAATATGGAGAAGATTTTAAACTGGATTCTGCCAATAATAATTTCGGACCATCTCCCAGGAAATCCGGAAAGAAAAAGGATGGCTTCTTTAGGAAACTATTTGGATTTAAGGGTGCTGAAAGTAATAAGAAAAAATGACTAAAATAAAAATAATACTTAATCCTGTCTCCGGAATGGGGAATGGTGCAAAGCAGCTTCCTGTCATCAGGGAAATATTTGACAGATCAGGACTGGAATATGATATCACTATTACAGAAAAGGTCTGGGATGCAGCATTGGCTGCTGAGAGAGCTGCGGAGGAAGGTTATTCAGGCGTAGTTGCTGCAGGTGGTGATGGTACTACTAATGAAGTGATAAACGGACTGATGGCGGCAAGGTCATCAGTGGAAAAATTCCCTGCTTTCGGTGTTCTTCCTGTTGGAAGGGGGAATGATTTTTCATATGGTGCCGGGATTCCTTCTTCTCTCTTACAGGCATCCAAACTCATTTTTTCCCGAAATACATCGACCCTTGATGTGGGATTTATTGTTGGAGGTGATTATCCTGATGGCAGATATTTTGGTAATGGAATTGGAATTGGTTTTGATACCATGGTGGGTCTGGAAGCTGCCAGACTTAAGTTTATCCATGGACCTGCCGGCTATGCCTGGGGAGCTATTGTAACTCTTTTTAAATACCCAAGGGCACCTGAACTCAAAGTAACTTATAACGGTATTACACATAATGTAGAATCCAGTCAGGTTTCTATTTTAAACGGCAGCAGAATGGGTGGTACTTTTTTTATGGCACCGGAGGGAAAGGTTGATGATGGTGTTCTTGATCTTTGTATGCCGATCAGGCATATAAGCAGAATTAAAATGGTTAAGTTGATGCTCCAATATACAAAGGGGGCGCAGGGAAATAATCCTGTAATTACAATGGCAAAGTCAGTTGAGTATCATGTTGAGGCTGTAAGCGGCAGTTTGGTTTGTCATGCAGATGGTGAGACAATTTGTATCGATGGTAAGGAGCTTAAAGTCAGGTGTATCCCAAATGCACTCCGGATTTATTCTAATAAAGGAGCAATAAATTGAATCTCGCAGGAAAACTGGTAACAAAAATTATTAAAGGAATGATAGATTCAAGATGTTGGATTGACGATAAGGAGTTTGAAAAAATTCCCTACAAAGGACCGGCTATTATTATTTTTAATCATACAAATTTTCTGGAAGTTCCCCTTTTATATACCCATCTCATACCTCGTCCTGTTGTTGGAGTGGCAAAAGAAGAAACATGGAAAATACCGTTGTATGGTTTTTTGGCAAGACAGTGGGGAGCTATTCCAATTAAGCGAGGAACAGCTGCTATGAGTTCTTTCAAAAAGATATCGGATGTTATGAAACAGGGTAAAATACTGGTTATTTCTCCGGAAGGAAGCAGGAATATTACTGGTGTTTTAAAGAAAGCTTACCCTGGCATTATAACCATAGCATTGCAGAATAATGTTCCAATAATCCCGGTGGCTCATTATGGGAGTGAAAATTTCTGGGCTAATATAAAAAGATTCAAAAGAATTGATTTTACATTGAGGGTTGGTAAACCTTTTTATATTGAACCCGGAGAAGAGAGGGTATCAGGAAAAATTAGAAAGGATCTTCTTTTTGCAATTATGGTCCAGATTGCAAAGTTACTTCCTGAGGAATACAGAGGTGAATATTCTGATACATCATCAGCAAATGAAAAGTATCTTAGGTTTCTGGATGAAGGGACCTATAGTCTGAATTCTCCGGAACCGCTATGGCAGAAATAAAAAAATATATAATCGCAGTAGACGCCGGTGGTTCCAGTATCCGTGCTCTCTTATTTGATATTAAAGGAAAAATTATTGGCAGAGAACAGGTAAAGACAGAGATTATTTCTCCCGAACCGGGGGCAATAGAGCATGACCCGGAAGAGCAATGGAAACAATTTCTTTTTGCAATTAATAATCTTCTAAATAATTGTAATGTTAAGCCTTCTGAAATTGCTTCAATAGGGATAAGTGTTCAGCGGGCAACTTTTACCCTTTGGGATAAAAATGGAAAACCCTGCTGCAATTTTATAAGCTGGTCTGATATCAGAGCGGCTGAAACTACAGCAGCAATGAATAAAAATATCAAGTGGAATCTTGTTAAGCTTGGAGCTGCAATTGTAAGCTTTTTTACACATAGTACTATTTTAACAGCAACAGGAATGCTTAAATTTGTTACCGATCATGCACTTTCCAGGTTGAAATGGTTGTTTGACACTCGACCCGATATCTATGAGAAAGCAATAAAGGGAGAACTTCTGTTTGGTACCCTGGACACCTGGTTCATTTACAAGCTTACTGGTGGAAAGGTACATGCTACTGATACCTCAAATGCTGCTTCAACTTCGATTTATAATCATTTTGATCTTAAATGGAATTCTATTTTCTGTAATTTGTTTAAAATTCCCATGGGGATACTTCCTGAAGTCAAAGAAACAGTCGATGACTTTGGTGTAACATCCTCTGATCTGTTTGATGGCGCGCTTATTCCAATTGGATCGGTAGTTGGGGACCAGATGGCCTCGCTTTTCGGGCACTGTTGTTTCAAAAAGGGCGATGTTAAAATTTCCCAGGGTTCCGGTTCTTTTGTAGATATTAATATGGGCTACAAACCAAAACTTTCCCGCCGGGGACTTTTCCCCCTTGTTGCCTGGAGAATTAAAGGCAAAACAACGTATATGCTTGAAGGTTCCATGGCAACTGCCGGCCGGCTTATAGACTGGCTGGGCCAGGGACTTGGATTGTCTGATACCCCGAAGGTCCTGAATGAACTGGCTGCTGAATGTGATGATTCCGAAGGAGTTGTTTTTGTACCTACTCCTTCCGGCATCAGATTCCCTTACTTTAAACCTACTGCCAGAGGAACAGTTTTCGGATTGTCTCTGGATACTCATAGACGACATGTGGCAAGGGCCGTTCTGCAGGGTATAACTATGCGGGTTGTTGATATTCTTAACGGTATTGTAAAGGACACAGGTATAAAAGTAACAACCATCAAGACTGATGGTGGAGTAAGCCGCTCAGATCTTCTTCTTCAGTGTATGGCAGATCTGTCGAATCATTCTGTGGAGAGATC
>DAOWMA010000097.1 GCA_030643345.1 Spirochaetaceae bacterium | reverse complement strand
GAAGTTCGTTTAATTATTGATCCAAAAGCTGCGGCCTATGCAGCCCGGAATGCAGAAAAAGCAGATATAGAGAGGATGGAAGAAGCCTGCACGGATTTTGTTCGCAATTTTAAAGCAGGGAATACTGCCGGTTTAATTAAGGCGGATGAATGTTTTCACAGAACTCTTGCAAAATCAACAAAAAACCGAACTCTCTATTTAATTATGAAAACAATGACAGAGACTTTGTCTGAAGGATGGATTTCCAGTCTGCATATCCCGGGGAGAATAGAAAAAACAATTGTTGAACATGGAAGTGTTCTGAAGGCAATTAAATCCGGGGATTCGGATGCGGCTGAGAAGGCTATGTTGCACCATATTCAGAATGCTCTGGATGATATCAGATCATCGATAAATGATTCATTATAGATATTGGGGGAAGGAGTAAGAATGAGTCTAAAAATAACTACACTAATCGAAAACACAATGGGTGAGCACCTGGCTTTGAAAAATGAACATGGTATATCGTTTTATATTGAAAAAGACGGACATAAGCTGCTTTTTGATACTGGGCAGTCGGGAACTTTCTTAGAAAATGCTGAACAACTTCAGATAGATCTTTCTGATCTGGAATATGTAATACTCAGCCATGGTCACTATGATCATTCAGGGGGATTACGGTCTTTAATTAGTATTGCAGATAAATTTGAACTAATACTCGGTGAAGGTTTTTTTAATGAAAAGTACGGTTATAAAAATGGTTCCTACGAATTTCTGGGAAACAATTTTAATCGGAAATTTCTACAGGAGAAAAGCATATCTTACAAATTTGTAAACAATGATCTCAATGAAATTCTTCCAGGAATTTATGTAATCACAAATTTCCCAAGAATTCATAAAGATGAAGTTATAAATACAAGATTTAAGCTATTGAAGGATGGTGAATTTATCAGCGATCTTTTTAATGATGAAGTTCTTATAGCGGTAGATACACCTGAAGGTTTGGTTATTCTTCTTGGATGTTCTCATCCCGGAATGAAGAATATGATGGATGCGGCCAGAAATTTACTTGGAAAACCAATCTATGCTGTACTTGGTGGTACACATCTGGTTGAAGCAAATGATGGCAGTTTGGATATCTCTATGGATTACCTGAATAAGGGGGAGATGAAAGTTATAGGTGTTTCCCATTGTACAGGACAGAAGGCGATGTCTAATTTAAGTATCTCTAATGATAGATACTTTCACAACAGGACAGGAAGCTCCCTTATTGTAGGGTAGCTTTTTGAATAACGGAACTGCAAAAAAAATTATCTGCAGTTCTTGAGAAACATTCACTAATCAGGAGGATAAAAAATGTTTACTCGAAGAAAAATGTTTTTAGTAATGGTTTTGGTAATTGCTTCATTGGCACTGCTTTCCTGTGCGAAGAGTACTGATGCCGCAGACGGAGCTGCACCGGCAGAAAAAGTGGAAAAAATTGTTTGGAAATCTTCAGGACATGGTCCTGCAACTGATCCTTCACAAATTTTCCATGATAAATGCTGTGCTGCAATAACCGAAGCTTCCGGCGGACGTTTGGAAGTAAAGGCATTTGTGGGCGGATCTGTAGTCCCTGCCTATAAAGAGCTTGATGCAATCAATGAAGGCGTACTTCAGATGGGTTATACCTGTCCAATGTACAACCTGGATAAATGGCCGGCAGCTGGTCTTATCAGTTCAAGGCCTGGCGGACTTCCCGGAGAAGCTCTTAGGACCTGGTTTAACTACGGTGGCGGAGCAGATCTGATGAACAAGATGATGGGTGATTACAATGTTATGACATTCCCCGGTGCTCTGTCACCTCTCCCTGCAGAAGTATTCTTTCACTCAAAGGTTAAACTTGAATCACTGGAGGACCTAAAGGGTCTGAAAGCACGATGCATGGGTGATGGCGGCGAAATCCTTAAAAGAATGGGTGCTGCAACAGTAATTATTCCTGGTGGAGAAGTTTATGAAGCAATGCAGCGTGGTACGATCGATGCATTTGAATACTCCACAATTGCTACAAACTGGAAAATGCACTTTAATGAGGTTGCTCCCTATATGTATCTTTCTCCTGCAAGAGCTCCCAGCGATCCACAGGTTTTCTTTGTAAATACGGAAGCTTTCAACGCTCTTCCTGCAGATCTTCAGGAAATTGTTAAGGTCGAGATTGATAAATGGACTCAGGCACAGCATGAATATCTGGTATTTGAATCTGCTAAGGCAATTAATGAGTTTAAGAAGGCAGGTGTGGAAGTTTTTAAAGCTCCTGTAGAAATAGAAGAAGCCCTGGCTGCAGAAGCTGCTGCATTCTATGAAGAAAAATCAAAGAGTGAAGATCCTATATTTGCAGAGATCTATAATTCAATGAAAGACTATGGCGTAGCTTACGCTTTGTCCAACTAGTATTATGTTATCAAGGAGTTAAAAGCATGGCTGTTTTAACAAAAATTCTTAAGATAATAGATTTCCTAAGTGAAAAAGCTGGCTCTGTGGGGAAATGGTTTGCTTTTCTCCTTGTTCTTGTCGGTTCCTATGATGCAATTTCAAGGCATTTTTTCAATGCGCCCACTATTTGGGCGTATGATGTTCTGTGTGTATCCGGGGGGGTAGTTTACCTTTTAGGTGCATCCTATAACTATCTTCACGATGCCCACACAAGAGTGGATATTATTTACGGGTCTCTTTCACGGAAGAAGAAGGCATGGATGGATACAATAAGTTCTATTTTCCTATTCTATCCCTTAATGATAATAATGTTTCTCCAGGCGGTAAAATGGTCTGTGAAAGCATGGAAAATTCATGAAGTAATGTTTACCAGTTTCTGGTATCCGCCTGCTGCTCCGTATAGGACCCTTTTTGCCCTGGGTCTTTTCCTTCTGATAATGCAGGGGATAGCGAGGTTAGTCAGGGATGTATATTTTATAATAAAGGGGGAAGAAATTGATTGACTTAAGCGCTGAACTAATAACTTTTCTTATGCTTGGCGGAGTGTTCGGTCTTGTTCTTACAGGTTTCCCTATTGCCTTTGTAATAGGCAGTGTTGCCTTTATAGTGGGAATCCTGGCTTTCGGTCCGGATATTGCCTTTCATATAATGTACACCAGGTTCTACGGGTTATCTCTGAACTACCCCTATCTGGCTGTTCCTCTGTTTACCTTTATGGGTGTAATCCTACAGCATTCAGGGATAACCAAAGATCTGTATGATAGTCTCTATGAGTCTCTTGGAAATTTGAAGGGGGGTCTTGCTGTTGTTACCGTTATATTTGGAACAGTTTTGGCAGCATGTCTTGGAGTAATTGCGGCTTCAGTAACAATTCTTACACTGATTGCTCTGGGACCTATGATCAACAGAGGGTATGATAAGCCTCTTGCTGCAGGAACTATAGTTGCTTCGGGTACTCTTGGAATACTTATTCCGCCAAGTATAATGCTGGTTGTCTATGCTCCCCAGGCAGGTCTGTCAATAGGCCAGATGTTTATGGGTGCAGTTTTCCCGGGGCTAATACTGTCTGCTCTCTATATAGCATATATAGTAATACGCTGTCGTATGAATCCGGAACTCGGGCCTTCAATACCTTCCAGTGAACTTACAAAATTTTCGGTCCAGAAGATGGTAAGGCTTATGAAATCAATGGTGCCTCCGGTTTTACTTATTGTGGCAGTTCTGGGAACTATCTTTTCCGGCATTGCTCCTCCGACTGAGGCTGCTGCGGTAGGAAGTCTTGCGGCTATTCTCCTTGCAGTTGCTTATAAAAAATTCAGCTGGGGTCTTATTAAACATGCTTCAATTGAGACACTCAGAGTCAGTGCTTTTGTAGTAATGATTGCAGCTCTCTGTTATGCATTTGTCGGAATATTTATGAGTGCAGGTTCAGGAGAAGTAGTGACCAATCTTATATTGTCAGTACCTGGTGGTCGTTGGGCGTCTTTTATAGTAATTATGCTCATAGTGTTTCTCCTTGGGATGTTTATTGAGTGGATTGGTATTGTTTTTATTATTGTTCCAATCTTTTCTCCCATACTTGCTGCACTTGGATTTAACCCGTTATGGGCAGGACTTATGATCTGTATAAATCTCCAGATGGCTTTTCAGACTCCGCCAATGGCAATGTCCATTTTTGTACTTAAGGGTACGGCGGATCCTGCTTTGGGATTAACAATGGGGGATATCATTAAAGGTGTAATTCCATTTATTGCTATAATCATGTTTACACTTGTACTTTGTATGATTTTCCCGGAAATTATAACCTGGCTTCCTGAGAAGCTAATTGGCCCTACACATTAATGGTGATTTAATGCAAAATCAAAACCGGGCAGAATATTCTGTCCGGTTTTATTATTTTAGAGGTATAACTATGAGAATTTTAATAGCACCGGATTCGTTTAAAGGTTCTGCAACGAGCCGCAGGGCTGCGGAAGCAATAGGAAAGGGAGTTCATGTGGTCTTCCCTGACGCAGAGCTTATTGAAATCCCTGTTGCAGACGGCGGTGAAGGAACAGTAGAAGCTCTGACAGAGAGCATGAATGGTGAGATAATCAGTAAAAAGGTAAAGGGGCCTCTTGGAGAGGCTGTAGATGCAGAGTATGGCTTATTGCCCGGAGATGTTGCAGTTATCGAAATGGCATCCGCCTCAGGTCTGCCTTTGGTTCCTGATAATAAACGTAATCCCTTAATAACTTCCACATACGGTACAGGACAACTGATACTGGATGCTCTTAAAAAGGGCTGTAAAGAGATTATTCTTGGTATCGGAGGAAGTGCTACTAATGACGGTGGTACTGGAATGGCAAGAGCTTTGGGGTATAAATTCCAGGACAGCAGCGGGAATGACCTGGCCGAGGGTGGCGGTTCTCTTGTAAATCTTGCAGAAATAGATGATTCGAAAGTTGATGAAAGTATCTTTAAAGCAAAATTCTTTATAGCCTGTGATGTAATAAATCCTCTTACCGGTACTGAGGGAGCCAGCCATATATATGGAGCCCAAAAGGGAGCCTCACCGGATGATATTGAACTCCTTGATAGGGCTCTTGGACAACTTGCGTCAGTTGTAAGTAGTAAGTATAACAGGGCAAATGGCAATATACCCGGTGCAGGGGCTGCAGGCGGACTTGGATATGGGTTGATGGAATTTTGTGGTGGAGAACTTAAATCAGGAATTGAAATTATTCTGGATCTGATAAAATTTGACGACTACCTGGAAGGTGTTGATCTGGTAATTAGTGGGGAAGGTCGTATTGATGGGCAGTCAGTATATGGAAAGGTTCCTGTTGGGATTGCAGGCAGGGCGAAGAAGAAAAATATTCCTGTTCTGGTTGTTGTCGGTGATATAGGTCCAAAAATTGATGCCGTTTATGATCATGGAATAGATGCTGTTATGAGTTCGGTTAATAAGGCTATGAGTTTGGAAGAGGCAATGTCAAGGTCGTATGAACTTCTTATTGACAGTTCATCCAGAGCAATGCGTATGATTAAAATAGGGATGGCCTTATAAAATGGAGACACCTAAAATGACTACACTTTTTTTTATGCGGCATGCAGAGAGCGAAGCCAACAGGAACAGAATTCTGGCAAGCCAGACTGAGGTCCCTCTGACCCCCGAAGGGGAAACAGCTGCAGAGAAGGTAGCCGAAGATTTTTTAAAGGATTTTCATATTGATGGTATTGTCTCTTCTCCTTTAACCAGAGCAAGGCAGACAGCCATGCCCTTTGAGAAGATATTGGGAGTAAACGCGGAAATTGATCCGGCCCTTTCCGAACAGTATTTTGGGAGATTTACAGGGATGGCATACGATGTCGTAAAGCAGGAACCTTCCTATGAAAGGGATGTGACAAAGCGTTGGGACTGGGTCCCTGAAGGAGGGGGAGAGTCCTACAGGATGCTGGCATCCAGGATTGCTCCATTTTTTAAGAGGTTTGGGAAACGGGATGATAATTCTAATTATTTAATTGTTTCACATGCTGTTACCTTACGAATTATTAAAGGCCTCCTTGAGAATACACTGCCTTTATATCCTGAAAAAATAGCCAATAATGGCGAAATCTGGCAGGTTGATTTTAAAGGTCTTGGACATAAACATGTAGTAAAATCACTTTTTTATGGGAACAGCGCTACTATGGTTCATAAACCTTAGATATTCCTAATTCAGGCTGCAATCAATGTTACTTTTTTAATTACCATGTTGTTGAAGTAAAAAAGTATTGATTATAACACCAAACAGTGTTACACTATTTGGTGTCTCACTATTTGGTGTATTTCCCTGGAGGCTCTATATGAATCCATTTAGGTACGGACAAATTGTAACAGATCTTGATTTTTGTCCTCGCCCGTTACTGGAGAAAGAACTGAGGGAACATATAATTTCCGGTCAAAATGTTTTGTTGGAGGGGGAAAGAAGAACAGGAAAGAGTTCTTTGATTATCAAAACAGCAAAAGAGATAAAAAATTACCGTACTGTGTATATCGATATTAATCAGATAAAAACTTTAAACGATTTAATTAACAGGATTACAGATTCTCTTGTTTCCCTCGACAAACAATCAGGTTTTTTCGAGAAGCTGGTAAAGGTTGTATCTCATTTACGCCCTTCAGTATCTATTGACTCCTTTACCGGAAATCCAGGTATTTCATTTAATGCTAATCAGGAAATCCCCCCGAAAAGTATAGAAAGACTATTAGATTTTATCTATCAGGAACATTCAAATAAAAGAAATATCGTAGTATTTGATGAGTTTCAGGATATTTTAAATTTAAATAATTATGAAAGTATTGTTGCTATAATGAGAAGCAGGATACAGTTTCATTCTACAATGCCCTATATTTTTTCTGGAAGTATCAGAAAAAATATGGATAAAATATTTTACGATCCTGATAGTCCCTTCTTTAAATCGGCAATAAAATTGGAAATCGGCTCATTGGAAAAGGAAATTTTTAGTAATTATATAAAGGGAAAATTTCTTTATGGAAATAGAATAATAAAAAGTAGTGTAATAGATGCAATTTTTCTCAAGACAGAAGAAAATCCCGGGGATGTGCAGGAATTATGCAATGCCATCTGGAGCATCACAGAGGATGATACAACAATAGAACAGAAGAATATTGAAGATGCCCTTAAGGTGATCTTTGCGAGAGAGAAGGAGTTCTATGAACACACCATTAGCCTGCTTACAAACTATCAGCTGCGCTGTCTGGTTGCTATTGCCAATCTTGGAGGTAGGAGCATTCAATCAGGAAAATTTCTGGAATACAGTGGGATTCTTCATGCTTCATCAGTAAAAAAAGCTGTTACCAGACTTGTAGATCTAAAAATTCTCTATGACTATAAAAAGGAATATTG
>DAOWMA010000231.1 GCA_030643345.1 Spirochaetaceae bacterium | reverse complement strand
GTTAAAAAAAAGGTTGCGTCTGGCTATTACAATAATGCCAGTGAGGTTATTCGTGATGCTCTGCGTTTTTGGGAGCGTAATGAAGAATTGGTTCAATATGTTAAACTTGAGGCTCTTCAAAATCGTCTAAAAGTTGGTGCCAATCAAGCCGGTCAAGGTAATTTTGTTAATCAAACTGTAAGGGAAGTAGTTAACGAGATAAAAAATGGCTAACTATCGACTGACTCCGGCTGCGAAATCGGATTTGCTTGAAATATGGAATTATACAGTTGAGACATGGGGAGAGAAGCAGGCAGAAAAATATCTTCTTGATATAGAGGAGATATTGAAGCAGTTGGCAGATAATAGGGGGCTCGGGAAATGGAGACCTGAAATTAATCAGGATTATTATTCATTTCCCTGTAAAAAGCATGTCATTTTTTATATTAAATCTGATGAAGCTATCGATATTATCGGGATTCTACATGGTAAAATGGATATTCCTAAATATTTTGAAATCTAAAACAAGACGATCCTTCCTGAGTATACATATTTACGGATCAATTGAAACAAGGTTGAAAAAACAACAGGAGTAATTTATATGAAAACAATAATTGATCTAACTCACCCTATATCGGAAGCTATGCCGGTTTACCCTGGTACGGAACCACCTGTTTTAAAAACAGAATGTACTATAGAGGAAATTGGTTTCCTTGAAAAAAAGATTACCCTTTTTTCCCACACAGGTACTCATATGGATGCTCCGGCTCATCTTATAAAAAATGCTCTAACCCTGGATAAACTACCTGCCAATCAGTTTTATGGAGATGCATTCCTAATTGATATAACAAATCTACAGGGACATATTATTGAACTTGAGGATATTAAGTCTCATGAAAAAGCTATAGAGAGTGCAGAATTTGTTTTAATACATTCCGGGTGGAGCAGATACTGGGGTAATAATAAATATTTTATAAATTATCCTGTTCTATCTTTGGATGCTGCAAAATGGCTGGCTAATTTTAATTTAAAGGGAATAGGTCTTGATACAATTTCTGCTGATAAAATTGATACACTGGAGTATGAGGTTCATAAATATTTTTTAGGAAAGAATACTGTTATTATAGAAAATTTAACAAATTTTGATCTGTTACCCTCTAATCAATTTACATTTTCCTGTTTCCCTATGAGTTTCGAGGATGCAGATGGCTCCCCAGTCCGAGCGGTAGCCATTGTAAATTAATTGTCTACAAGCGTTAAGGATGGGAACGAAAATCCCGCACCGTGATTATACGCAGGAGCAGAGACAAGGCATGCCTTGTCTGTACCCAGCGATAAAAGATGTGGTCCCGTTTAACAATCCCGGGAGGAATTGCAGTGGATAGCCTGGCGGCCCCTCCAGGGGCCGCAACGCCCAGTCCATAAATATTATTTAAATTCCTCCATTATCTCACTGGTTGTTTTACTTGTGTGGGCTATATGAAACACCTCTTTCAGCCTTTCATCCAGACTTGTTTTCTCTTCTTTGTAGAAGACTCCGGTATACATGTGCTCGTCGGAATAGGCATATTTAAAAGCAGACATCTTGTCGGACGTATCATGATCTTCAGGTAGAGGTTTAACTATTTCCTTAAGTTTTGCGTAGGGCAGGACACTGTATGTTACACAGGGGGACATTATATAAACAAGAGAAAATCCTTTATGCTCAATGGCTTCTTTTAAAATGGAAAGCATACCTTTCATATCTGTGCTGGTTGTTCTGGCAATATAACCAATATTGTAAGCCAGAAACATTGCAATAGGATTAAGTGATTCTTCATACACTCCGTAGGGTGCTGTTTTTGTGTTATATCCCAGGGGTGTTGTTGGAGAACTCTGCCCTTTAGTCATTCCATAAACGTTGTTATCAAGTATTATGTATGTAAGGTCCACATTTTTTCGTGCTGCATGGGCAATATGACCACCGCCTATACTTAATCCGTCACCATCGCCGCCTATTGTTATAACATGGAGATCGGGTCTTACAGTTTTTAATCCTGTGGCAGTTGGAAGTGCTCTGCCGTGGGTCCCATGGAGAGAGTAGGAATTAAAATAGTGGGAGAAACGGCCGGAACACCCGATACCTGATACTATTGCAATATCTTCCGGTTTAAATTCCAGTGCTTTAAATGTCTTGTCCAATGCGGCCAGAACGCCATAGTCACCACATCCGGGGCACCAGACCGGTTTTATTGTTTTACTCTTATATGTATTAAATGTTTGTGATATTGTCTTCATCTGCAATCCTCGCTACTTTCATTATGGCATTGAATATCTCATCCGGAGTAAAGGGCATACCCTCACATTTATGTACTTCGATGGGTTTTACTCCGAACTTGGCTTTTATAAAGTGTGCGAACTGTCCTGTCAGGTTTTCCTCAACAAGAATTAGATGTTTCAGTCTATGCAAAAACTTTGAAATTTGCTGTTCTGGTAGGGGGGAAATTGTGTGGGGGTGGATATGTCTTACTTTTACACCTGCAGCTTCAGCCAGATAACGTGCTTCACGTATTGCTCCCTCTGTTGATCCCCATCCCATTATTCCAATTCGTACACTTGGATCACCATATGTCTCCATAGGATTTCGTTCAAATGCGTGGGATACCTGATCCAGCTTTCTGAATCGTTTTTTACTCATCATTAAATGGTTTTCCGGGCCCTGATTGGTTTTACCGTATTCATCATGCTCCAGACCTGTTGCAAGATACTGCCCCCCTGGTGTCCCGGGTCTTGCTATGGGGGAAATACCCGTTTTTGTATTTTTATAACGTTTGTAATCTTTTAGTTCATCTTCTGTAGGGATTTGCCTTTGTACAAGATCAATATGCTCTGCATTCGGGATTTTTACTTTAGTTTTTCTGTCAAACTGATCTACCATGAATATTTTATTAAAATCAGGCATTTTTACAGTGGCTTTTCTATAACCAATTGACTGATCTGTTAGCAGTATAACCGGCATCTGATACTTTTCTGCAAGGTTAAAGGCCCTTATTGTTTGATAAAAGGTATCTTCAACACCTGTTGGTGCGAGTATTATCCGGGGAGATTCACCAGCCGAACCGTATACTGCAAACTTCATATCACCCTGTTCTGTTTTTGTCGGGAGTCCTGTACTTGGTCCTCCTCGTTGTACATCAACTATAACAATAGGAAGTTCCAGCATAGATGCAAGACTCATCTGTTCTGCCATTAATTGAAGCCCTGGCCCTGATGTTGGGGTTATTACTTTTTCGCCCCCGAAGGATGCTCCTATAACTGCAGATATTGCAGCAATCTCATCTTCCATCTGTATTGTTCTTCCTCCTACCAAAGGAAGAAATTTTGACAATGTTTCAAATATTGATGTAGAGGGAGTAAGTGGATAACCTGCAGAGAATCTACAGCCTGCAGCAATAGCTCCCAGAGCTACAGCCTGATTCCCGGATATAAACATGTACTCTTCATTTGCAGGTTCACTTGCTGAAAGGTCCATAACTATTGCGACACCTATTTCTTTAGCTGTATCAGCACCTGCTTTCAGAGCTTTTATATTGCCTTCTACAACTTTTTTGCCTTTTGAACCGTAGCGATCATCAATCAGTTTTTCCAGACCTGGATGGGCCAGACCGTAGATATGGCTTAGAATGCCAAGTACAACAACATTTTTACCAAGGGACCTTCCAACAGTCTCCACAGATATTTGTGAAAAGGGTATTGGGTACTTTACAAAATTTCTGGATTCATCTATTTCTATAAACTCCGGGTCGTAGATAAGTATTCCACCCTCTTTCAGGGAAGAAATTGATTTATCATAGGCTTCCTGATTAAAGACAACCATACAGTCAACAAAACTACCCATTGAGTAGATGGTTATATCTCTTATTCGTATTTGGGTCATGGCATACCCACCCTTCATCTCTGTAGGATAGGTGATAAATGTAAATACATGATAGCTGGTCCTTGCAACTGCTTTTGCGAAAAGTTCACCGCAGCTCATAACACCTTCACCACCTTCACCTGCGACTCTTATTATAAAGTCAATTTTTGATTTAAGCTTTGGTTTACTGATTTTCCCCATAAAATCGTCCTTTTTCTGTTAGTTGGTATCTGGCTGACAAATTTCTGTTAAGATCCGGCCGCTGGATTTGGGATGCAGGAAAGCAATCTTTGTACCATGTGCTCCGTCTCTGGCAGTTTTATCCAGCATCTGAATATCTGAATCTTCCATATGCTTAATTTCGCTGACAATACCATCTGTTTCATATGCAATATGATGGATCCCATCCCCTTTTTTCTCCAGGAATTTTGCTATTGGACTTGTCGAAGAAGTTGGTTCCAAAAGTTCAATTTTAACTTCACCGACAGCGAACATTGCGACTTTTACTTTCTGATCTGAAATTTCTTCAACTCCAAGGTTTTTTAAACCGAGGATATCCCTG
>DAOWMA010000058.1 GCA_030643345.1 Spirochaetaceae bacterium | reverse complement strand
TAATCCAAATCTTAAGGTCCAGGAACTTCGGGCCAAACTCAGTGGAACAGAAGAGGCTTCCATCCCCTCATTCCTGTCAGAAGAAGCTATACGATACACAGCTGATGCTGTTTCATCCGGTAAACCATTTTTCCTGTGGCTTAATTTCTGGGGGCCACATACACCATGTATGGTCCCGGAACCCTATTACTCAATGTATAATCCTTTGGATATTCCTGTTGATCCTGCATTTGATGAAAGCTTTAAAAACAAACCCCTTCATCAAAAACATGTTTCCCAAATGTGGGGAGTTAATGAACTTCCCTGGGAAGAATGGCAGAAAATTATTGCCAGGTACTATGGGTACATTACCCTGATTGATAAAAACATCGGTCGCTATATAGATTATTTAAAAGAGAATAAAATCTATGAAAACTCTCTAATTGTATTTACAGCTGATCATGGAGATGCAATGGGTTCCAACAGGCTCATTGAAAAGGGGGAATTTATGTACGATACATCATATAAAATCCCTATGATAATCAAGCAGGCTGGTAATTTGAAAAGAGATAACATATGCAATGAGTTTGTATATTTACACGATCTGTTTCCAACTGCTATTGAAACGGCAGGGGAAGATGCACCGAAACTTGATCAGGCGACGAGCCTTCTTTCTCTAATTATGGGAAAAGATAACTCAACAGACAGAGAGTATGCCTATGCTCAGTTTACCGCCCATTTTACCGAGTTCAACCAGAGGATGATCAGAACTCACAGACACAAATTTATCTTTAACGGCCCCACAATTGGGGAGCTCTATGATCTTGAAAAAGATCCCGCTGAGATGGTAAATCAAATTTCCAACCCTGATTACAGTGATATTAAGAAAGAGCTAATAGATATGCTGCTTAAGGAGATGAAAAAACTGAACGATCCCCTGGTCGGATGGTTTGGGCGTATTAAGGATGTGTATTAGGTCAGGAACGGTCTGAATTAATAAACACCCAGTTTTTCTGATAGAGGAGTAAGCAGTTCCAGTTTCCAGGGTTCCGTCCTGGGTGCTACAGAACAGGCTGTGCTTAGAATATATCCGCCCCCTGGTTTTCCTATAGTAATTCTGTTAGCTGCATGGGCAATAACTTCTTCTTCTGTTTTAAAACCCAGGAACTCTACAGGGTTCATATTCCCTTTTACAAAAACACGGCCATCCAGTTCTTCCAATGCAGTGGCAAGGTCTGTATTTCCCAAAGGGGGAGGATCCAGTGTATCAATACCCATAGTACTTGTTTCCACCATCAGGTCCAGACGGTCTCCAATTTGTCCGCATGTGTGTGTGTATACAGGTGTTCCTGTTTTCTTTACTGCATCCGTAACCTTTCTTTCATATGGCAGAACAAATTCCCTGTACATATCCCGGGAGAGAAAGGGTCCACCGGCAAACGCAGATGAGATTAGAACTGCATCCACGCCATGATTTCCTGTAGCTGTTGCATGAGATACTACTACGCCGGTTAAGTACTTAAGAATTACATGAGTACGATCGGGATCTGTTAATAAACTCATAAGTGCATTTTCGTAGCCGAGAAGCTCAATAAAATGGGTAAAAGGAGAGTATATCTCACCATGGACCGATACCTCATCTCCAACCCTGGATTTTACAGAATCAATTGATTTAAAGAAATAATCAGGTATTTCGCCCGGAAGGAAATTACCGTTAAGCTCCGGAATATAAGGCATATGATAGATATTCCAGAAATACCCTTTAATTTTATTTATCTCATCAAGATTATCAAGATTGATCGTTTCAAAATCAGCACGGTCAGGAAGAACTTTTCCTTTCAGATAATGCTGTGCATTATCATCAGACGGGATATAAGTAACTTCTCCATTTTTCCAGGTTAACACCTCTTCACTTTCAGATTTCTCTATGGAAATAACTTCATCAAGAATTTCAGATGGCATTCCCCAAATATTTACCAGTATACCGTCAAAGCGGTATCGTCTTTGCAATTGTACAAGAGCATCTGCAAATCCATCGCTTGTGAACCAGATTCTATGAGTATCTATATCTGTATTGAGAAAATAATGCCCCAGAGCAAGCTGACACATCACCGGTACCCTATCAGGGAATTTGTGTTCCATAGCCAGAGCTATCCGTTTACGTCCGTTCATTTTTTTTACCTCTCAATATAAAAATTTTAATTCCCATACTTATATAAAATTCACCTCGCCAAAGGATTCCGGCCTGTGAAAATCCGGAGAATCTGCATCTATTGGATTCCAGGAAAGATAATGGGGAACAGGAAGATCATCTCCGCATTTATAAAAATTTGCTCTAAACGAATGCTTTAGAGGAACACGGTACTCCTCTTCATTAAACAGAATAAGCGGAATCGCCACAGTAAGTTCCCATGGTTTCTCAGTTTCCCTTGTCTCTATTGTTTTATTTCCTAAAGTTGAATATGTCCTTATTTTTGATACCAGCTCTTCATCAATCAATATTCGGTTTCCCCTCTGTTTTCCATAACCGGCATAAGAAGTCCCTATACAGCTGAACTCAAAATTATAGTAAAATCCATTACCTGAGGAAATGAAAAACTCAACACAACTATCTTTATAAACAGGTGAGTTTATATGGGCATACCGGGCAAGAATGTAATTTTCATTTACCCTGTACTTCAATAGAATTTCATTTTGTGTATATCCGGCAAAAATGGTTACTTCAGGTTGGTAACTATATTCCCGCCAGTTTATTTCACTGATATATGTTTCTATACCATAGGTCTCAACAGCTGCAGATACTGAAATTAAATCAGGATATAAATCTGAAAATTCTAATAGAGGAATTTCAAGTTTCTTCTTCAAAATCATTCCTTTATATGTTCTGACAGTATATTCTTAACTGCATCTATACAACGTTCAATATGATAAGGCTCCCATGAGGGATGGAGGAAAAGATTAACCGTTTTTGCCCGTAAGCCTCTTGCTACAGGACATAAGACTCCAGTGTAATCAAGAGTATCCGGATTCCCATATTCTGTTGAACCAAAAGGGAACCGGGCAGATCCAAAACCATTTAGCTCTTTAAAGGCCTGCTCTTCATATGCTTCAGGCCACTGGATACCATAACAAGGAATATCTCTCGCAGTCAGTTCATCACAAAATTTATCTGCATCAATATTAATTACTTCCAGATCAAGAAGAACGGGATACCACCAGTATGCATTTTTTCTCTCTTCTGTATTATAAGGAATACTCTCAATACCCCTAAGTTCCCTAAAAGCCTTATCATATATAGCCGCATATTCAAGGCGTCTTTTCATATTCCAGCTATCAAAACGGGCAAGCTCATTAAGCCCTATTATTGATTGGATCTCGGTCATTAGGTAATTAAATCCTATACGTTTATGGATATATGGAAGTTTCTCCTCCATGGCCAGAAGGTTGAGACGCTCCCTGACATCATAGCCATGGTCCCGGAAGGAACGGCATTCCCAGGCAAGATCATCATTATCGGTTACTACCATTCCCCCTTCACCACCGGTTGTAAAATGCTTACTCTGACAAAAACTAAAACATCCCACATCACCAGTCAGACCGGTGTGTCTGTTCCCATAATAACCGCCTAATGCCTGTGCACAATCCTCTATTACTTTAAGATCGTGTCTACGGGCAATCTCCATCAAAGATCCCATATCTGCAATAATACCGTAGAGATGGACAACCACAATCCCTTTTGTACGGGCCGTAATTAACCCCTCAATAACTTTAGGGTCTATTGTGTGATCTTCGGTGACATCGGCAAAAACGGGGACTGCACCGGCCTGAACTATGGCAAAGGAAGATGCTATAAATGAATATGAAGGGACAATTATTTCATCTCCCGGGCCAATGTTTAAAGCAGATATTGCTATATGAAGGGCGGCAGTACCGTTTGTGCAGGAAATTGCATGCTTTGATCCTTCCCATCGGGCAAATGCTTCCTCAAATTCCATTCCCTTTGGACCAGTCCAGTAGTTCACCTTACCCGAGCGGATAGGTTCCTGAATATCCAGCAATGTTTTTTCCGCAAATTGAGGCCACATTGGAAAATCCGATTCTTTTATTCCCTCCGCATTCATGACTGTATTATCAGAATCCAAATTCATTTTAATCTCCTCCAGACTTTAATGCATCTCCGCTTCACAGGTTCCGATCCCAGTCCTTAAAAAATGGAAATGTACATTAGGATGATCAGCCAACAATGACATTGGTACTGATGAATCTGGTATCTTCTTTGAAATCATAAAGGATGTGAGCCTTATACCAAAGGGATTATCATGCCATCCAGTATGCCATATTGACACTTTCTCTGATTTCCAGGTTTCCACAGGTCCTACAGTTAATGTCTTTGAAGGAATTTTAGAGACAACTCCCCCACCGGAGGTTCGCGCATTCTGTATAATTGTCATCGGATGAAGTTCAACAACCCTGGCACTCTGTTTTCTGAATTCAGCCGGGGATGGAGGATTATCAATATACTCACCTTCCCGTTTTGGAGGATCATTAAATGCCCAGTGTTTTACTTCACCCTGCCCCCCCTGCATTACAAGACATTTATATTTATCATAAGACGCCGTATATTCTTCTATGTTTTCGTGATTCAGAAAATGGATATTTTCTTCCGGCATTCTTAAGTGTTTATCGATCTTTAAAAAACATAAATCCATATCTGCTTTTGCAAAGCTTAAAGGATTATCAGGTGACATTGTTTTACCGTCAACATACCATTCATCCATACCCCAGAAATGGGCATTCTTAAGGTTAAGTTCCAGATCATTTACTATTCGAGCAACAAGGGGAAGCTGCTCGGTAGGTCCTATGGGACCACAAATACCTGCAGGTTCACTCATCGTTGCCTTCATCCAGGAAGTTATATACTCCATGGCCTCTGCAGCAAATAATTCTTCCCGGGTATCATAAAAAGACACCTTAAATCCAGGCCGCGATAATCCCGCAAGATCTACTTCAGTTAGTTTTGCGGCATCGTTTAGTATCTCATCATCAAGTGTTGTATAATCCCACCAACCAGGAGCTACTTTGCTTACCAATCTCATACTGTTCCTCCGTTAACGCATTTTTTGAATTTATTTAGATTATATCAAATTTATTCATCATTCAATCTCACAGGGTAATCCTACAATGTAACAGTGTCTTTGCTTTTATTTATTAGTACATATAATCCATATTATTTTACGATAACTCAAAGTAGATACAATTTAAAGGTGTTATAAAAAGTATATTTGAATTATCCTTATAAAATGGAGGAATATCCTTATGATAGAAAAAAAGCAATTCGGCTTAACAGGACATGAAAGTACAAGGACTCTTTTTGGTGCTGCTGCTTTTTTTACCGTTTCCCAGGAAGAAGCAGACAGGACAATGGATATACTGGAAGAATTTGGAGTTAATCACATTGATACGGCAGCAAGTTATGGCAACTCCGAAATTCGATTGGGATCATGGTTAAAGCACAATAGGAATAAAGTATTTCTTGCAACAAAAACTGAAGAGAGAACTTACAAAGAGGCAAAGGAAGAACTTTACCGCTCTCTGGAGCGTCTACAGGTCGATTCGGTGGATCTCTGGCAGATGCATCTTCTTGTTGATCCTGAACAGTGGGATACAGCTATGTCGGAAGATGGTGCCCTCCGTGCTTTTATCGAAGCCAAAGAAGAGGGGCTTATTCGCTACCTGGGAGTAACAGGGCACGGAGTTTCCGCCCCTTCCATGCATTTGAAAAGTCTGGCAAAACATCCCTTTGATTCCGTTCTTCTTCCCTATAACTATCCAATGATGAAAAATGCAGAGTACCGAACAGAATTTGAGAAACTGGCATCTCTGTGCGAAAAAAGAGGAATTGCTCTTCAGACAATTAAAACCCTTGCAAAGGGGCCGAAACCGGAAAACAGCAAAGACAATTTTGCTACCTGGTATGAACCGCTATCAACACCCGAAGATATAAAATTTGCCGTACACTGGGCATTAAGCAATGATCAGATATTTATCAATACTGCCGGAGACATTCATCTTCTTCCTCTGATATTGCAGGCAGCTTCTGAGTTTGAAAGAAAAATTAGTGATAAGGAGATGGAGAATTTCGTAAAAGAAAAAGGAGTAACACCGCTTTTTACTTAGTCAGTAAGCAGATTATGATTAAATCAGAGAAAAACAACGCTTTATCTTTTATAAAACTAATAAATCCGGATACCAGAGAGGGCCTTGTTCTCTCTTCTACCCTGGGTGGCACAATAGTTTCTCTTACCCTGGGAAGCAGCCTGCACCAGATTATGGCAAGTGATTCTGATAAAGAATTACAGAAAAATCCCCTTTTCAGGGGAAGACTGTTATTCCCATTCAATGATCGTATCCCTGAAGGTAAATATTCCTTCCAGGGGAAAACATATCAGCTTCCAATAAACTGCCATGAAGACAGCAGCGCAATACATGGATTTATTTATAATAAGAAAGTAACAATTCCCGAACAAAGAGAAACACAGGTAAGCTTTTCCTGGCGTACAGGGAAAAACTGTTTTCCAGGTTATCCCTTTGATATGTCCCTGAAAACAGATATTAAACTCCACAATGGAGGGGTTACATTATCCTTTACAGTAAAAAACGAAGGAGATGTACCTGCTCCCTATGCCCTGGGTTGGCACTCTTACTTTAAAACCAATTCTTCATCAACCTTGTTAGCTGAATATCCATATTATTTTGAAACAGATGAATACTTCCTTCCGGTTGGGGACGGGGTACCATCCTCAGGCAGCAAGTTTGATTTTACTGAAGGAGCCGGATTTAATAAAAAACCTCTTGATCATACATTTAAAGCTCCAACAAATGGGATTTCCATTCTTAAGAACAAGAACTACAGTATCAGAATAGAACAGAAAAATTTTGCATACACTCAGCTTTTCATCCCTCCGGATAAAAAATCCATCGCAATTGAACCTATAAGTTCAAAACCTAATTCATTTAATAGTAATGAGGTATTGATTCTTGCGCCGGAGGAAGAATATTGCGGGGATGTTTCTATTGATTTGTTCTGATAGATGTATTATACATGCTTTCCGGGTTATTATGAATTAGATTCCGGACTTCCGGAACATTGGTATTTTTTGTTCTGGAAGACAGAAGTTTGGAGACAGGATGAGCCTGGAGGTCCTTCCGGGAAGGAGCAAGTTCTTCTTTAATATCTTATTTTCTTTATTCACCCAACGGTCCCAAATACCTGCTAAAAGAAATGGAGATTTGTCCGGCATATACAAATAGTAGGGATATTTTTTCCCGTCAACCTCTTTCCATTCAAAATATCCATCTACAACAATCCCGCAGCGTTTATTATCTGCAGGATATCTATATGATGGTTTTTCATCTAAAGTTTCAAGGCGGGCATTAAAAGTTTTAAATCGGATTTTCCCCGCCATTTCCATGTTTTTTTCCCAATAAGGAATTAGTCCCCACTGGAGAAACTGAAAATATCCGGAATTTTCTGCCTTAAGTACCGGCCAGTAAGGAAGTGTAAACGCAGATTGGAAATAGACATCCTTTAAATCATGGATATCAATAACAGCATTAAACATCTTTTCCAGGACCTCTGCTTTCTGTGCAAGAGAAGCATTAAAACACATAGTATTCCCTCCCTGCAAAGTTAATCAATTAATAAAAAATATGAGCAACAGGAAAATCTTTTATACGTGTTGTATAATTTGGGGAGAGATAATTTCTACGCATCCCCCAGTCTTCCCTAAACTCACTTGCACAGGGATGAATTGTGTGCTGTCCATACTTATCGTTTAGTTCATCCACTCTTTTAATAAGATATCCCTTTTTTGAATTGTTATCATCAAAGAAATTTATCTGTTTACCTCTAATGGGCTCTATTCCAAAAAGAAAGATTGTTGTTCTCCAGTACTCAAACTCACGCGAATAGATCTTTTTCAGTAGTACTTTTGCGACAGAAATTATATCCGGCAGGTAATCTGTGGCTGATATTTCTGCACTGGCATGTCTGGCTCTTTCTGATGCCTCCAGGGATACAATAATAGAATTAGTTGTACAAAACTGCTTTCGTAACTTCTCTACAGCCAGTTCTGCATAGTAGGATATGGCCTCATCTATTACGGAAAGTTTCTTAACAGGGCTTCGAAACTGTCTGGCACTGATAATTCCTTTTCTGGGATTCACCTCTACTGTCAAATCTGCCATGGGAATCCCCTTCAATTCTCTTTGCAGCATCCACCCGACTGATGTTATCTCCTTTTTTATAATCCATTCGGGTACCTTAATAAAATCTGCTGCTGTTCCAATACCGGCCGATTCCAGTTTTTTGGCATAGGCACCGCCAATACCCCACAGATCTTTTACAGGAGTTAGTACTAATGCCTCCGCAATTTTATTTGGGGTATCTAACAGAAGACTTCCATTATCCTGTTTTGCCAGCCTTTGAGCTACTTTTGCCAGTGATTTAGTCGGAGCTATTCCTATTGTAGTTGGTATAAGAGTTTGCTTTTTAACAGTTTCTCTAATTTTATCTCCGTAGGCAGCAAGATTTTTAAATCCTGAAAGATCAACAAATGCCTCATCGATAGAATAAGGTTCAACTCCGGGTGACAGATTCCTAAGTGTTTCCATGACTCTCCAGGATATATCATTATAAAGAGTATAATTAGATGAGAAAAACACAACATTCCCTTTATCAATAATTTGACGGGCCTCTTTAAATCTTAGCCCCCTTTTTAGTCCAAGATCTTTAGCCTCAGAATTTAAGGCAATAATCCAATGATCATTATTTGATAATACTATAATAGGTTTATCCCTTAGATCAGGCCTGAATGCTCTCTCACAGGAACAATAAAAACTCTGACAGTCCACTAATGCAATCATGAGAACTTTAGTAGACGTACAAGGCGGCTGACTACACCTACAATATCTGTTTCAGCCCCGGTATATTGTTCAATACCAAATTCACCATCTACAGTATGTATAATTAAATCTCCGGTTTTTGGGACTAAAGAACAATCAATTATTGCAAGATCCTTATCACATATTTTATATTCCTCATTCCCACTGCCCCTTACAGTAAAAATATAC
>DAOWMA010000322.1 GCA_030643345.1 Spirochaetaceae bacterium | reverse complement strand
TTTTCTGCTGTCGGTACTCTCTGGGCATCACCATCCCAGGAGAGAATCTTTTTCGGATATTTAATGACTGTATCCACAACAGGCATCTTGAATTTTAAACCTGCATCAGTCTGGGAATTTACAATAGCTCCAAACCTGGTAACAATCGCCTGTTCACCCTCTTCAAGAATATATAAAGGACCAAGAAGCATTAAAACAACCATAATAACAGCAACAACTACGAGTACTGTAATAATTTTTTTCATTGTGCTGCCCCCTGTCCCTGAAGGTTTTTAATGGGCAGAAACCCGTCAATGTTCTTATCAATAAGATCAGTTCCCTCATCTGTTCCAAAAACTTCTTCCATTGTTTCAATATAAAGACGAGTTCGGGTAACTGCAGGGTTCTTTACATACTCATCCCTGACAGAAAGGAACCTGGCAACATCACCACGCGACTTGTTTACACGCTCAGTAGCGTAACCCTGGGCTATCTGAATCATTTTATCCGCCTCACCACTGGCCTTTGGAATTTCTTTGTTGTATTCCTCTTTACCTTCGTTTATCAGCCTTTCCATATCCTGGGTGGCTTTGTTTACATCTTCAAATGCATCCTGGACGTTTCCTGCAGGAGGAACAATATTTTTCAGCTGCACTGTAGTTACAGTTGCACCCAGATCATATTTGGAAAGAATTTTGTTCATTTGAATTTTTGCCTGGTCCATAATATTTGTTCTCTCCGGACCGATAACATCAAGAATGGCCCTGTCACCAACCAGCTGATTGATAGTAGACTGGGAAATATCCCTTATAGTCTGGTCCCTGTAAACAACATTAAACAACCATGCTTTCGGGTCTGTAATTCTGTACTGAATAACCCACTCAACATCGATGATATTAAGATCACCGGTAAGCATAATTGATTCTTCCGGATAATCACCCCTTGAATAGACAGTGTTAATACCCGCTTGTTCCGTTCTATAACCAAAAGTCATATTCTGAATCTGCTGAGTTGGCACGTTGTAATTCTTTTCGATACCAAAGGGTATTTTGAACTGAAGCCCTGCCCCTGTTATCCTGTTAAATTTTCCCAACTGCAGTACGACTGCCTGTTCAGTCTGGTCAACTACATAGAAGCTTGACATTATAAGACCTAAAACAGCAATTATAATGATCACAGCAATAACGAGTTTCGGTTTCATCTTGAACTGCGGCATTGGTGTCACATTCTGCTCGGACATACATCCTCCTTTAAAAAATAAATAATATCTCCATAATAGAGTACATATAGAGCCTTTGTGAGTCAAGGAAATAAACAGCTTTTTGCACTGTTCCACATTTTGGATTTAATGAGCAGCTCTTCTCTAATATAGGACCACTACGTGGCGCAAAATAGCCAGGCAATCGTAAAAATAGACCACATCGCACAAGCCTAATAAAGCAATCAGTTAATAGTTTCAGTTATCAGGGAAATGGGATTTGACAATTCTTTATATAGTACATATACTTACACATATAAGTGAATGGAGGATCAAATGGGGCAGGTAACTATTTATCTGGAAGATGGAATAGAAAGAAAGATGAAGTCTGCGGCTAAATCGTCAAAAATGTCTTTAAGCAAGTGGATATCCGGTGTAATTGAAGTTAAAGTATCAAATGAATGGCCGTTATCTGTGGTAAAACTTTCCGGTGCATGGAAGAACTTTCCGGCAGCAGCAGAAATAAGAGAAGTGTATACCACCGATAGTAAAAGAGAAGAACTGTAATGTATGTTCTTGATACAAACACACTGATCTACTTTTTTAAGGGTATGGGGCATGTTGGTGATAAACTTCTTAGCATTGCTCCCAAAGAAATTTATATACCTGCAATAGTTCTCTATGAACTTGAAGTGGGTATTGGAAAATCACAACCCCCTGACAAAAGAATAAAACAGCTGAAAGATTTAACTTCTGTTATAACAGTACTCCCTTTTACTGAAAAAACAGCTAAGTATTCTGCCGATATTAGGGTGCAACTTGAAAAAAATGGAATGCTGATTGGTCCTTTTGATACAATAATAGCCGGTACTGCTTTGGCTCGCAAGGCAATCCTGGTTACCCATAACACAAAAGAGTTTATTAGGGTACCGAATTTGCAAATTGAGGACTGGTTTTAGTTTCTCTGGTTTATAATATCATCCACAGAAACCTCGGGATTCCGGTAGCGTTTCATACCTGGTGTTTTCTTTCCATACTGTATCGAAGATTCCGGGCAGAGATTGATACATGCAAAACACATCTGACAGTTATTGTGCCATACGGGTCTGCCCTCCGGGCGCGTAATGTTTCCCACGGGGCATACTTTTTCACATATACCGCAGGAGGTGCAGCTGTCATCAGCATAAAATTTTTTATCTAAAGATTTCAGAAATTTATACCCGGCGGAGTAGAGCATCCCCGGGACGATATTCTTTTTAAAGAAACCATCCTCCCTGTCAAAGAAAGATTTTCTTTCCCTGATAATTTTACTAACCCTGCCAAGCTTCGCCTTTGCAGTGTTCAAAAGTCTCTCCCTCTTTTCTCCTGTTACAGCTTCTCCGAAGGGCAGGTAGTTGCTGGGAGTGACAATGCTGAAACCAGTTTTCAGGCCATTTAATGTTGTGGACAACTGCTTATTAAAGTAGCTGAAGGCCTGTCCTGTATCTCCTGCATTAACTGCAACAGCATAGAGATAATCCAGTTCAGGCAAAGTTTTCAGAAAATCAGCAACCAGATACGGAATCCGGTGCATGTAGACCGGAAACACTACACCGACAGTTTCTGAATCCTTTAGACCCTCCATTGATGGGTTAAGAATTGGAATGATTTCTGAGTCCTGCAGACTGGAGCCAAGAACTCTTGCAGCCCAGAGAGAGTTGCCTGTTCCGGTGAAATAGAAGATTTTGTGTTTCATAGATGGAATTCTGCAGCTATTTTATAGAAATGTCAAGAAATTTTATTGCAGTAACAGTAATGAAATCTGTCAAACGCAGGAATTTGGCAAAAAGCAAATTCCTGGAAATTAGTCCGGGTTATTAATTTTTATTATGTTATGATGGATATTTATACTGTTTGACAGCTGCATTCTGTTCTGGACCTGTGTTTTCCGATAAATATTGTAGATATGGTTTTTTACTGTCTTTGCAGAGATAAAAAGTGCTTTGCCTATCTGCTTATTACTGTATCCTCTAAGCAGCAGTTCAATTATTTCCTTTTCTCTACCGGTAATATGGTTTTGCCGGAGGAACAGTTCAGGTATACCTTTAGATTCCTGATCGATGGGGATAAATAGATATTTGAATGTATTAGTAATACAGAGGATATTAAATAAC
>DAOWMA010000182.1 GCA_030643345.1 Spirochaetaceae bacterium | reverse complement strand
GTTGAACCAAATCCATTTCTTCCCCGATCCGAAGTAGATAATTCCTTTTTCTGTATGAACTCAGCCTGTATTATTGGTGAAAATATCAACTGTGCAATTCTATCATTTTTACGTACCGTATAAGGTTTTTCCCCATGATTTATTAAAATTATTTTAATTTCTCCCCTGTAATCAGAATCTATAGTTCCTGGTGTATTTAATACTGTAACACCGTATTTTAAAGCAAGACCAGATCTCGGCCTTACCTGACCTTCATAACCCTCTGGTATTTGAAGTCGTATTCCGGTAGGTATTAATGAAATTTCACCAGGTCCAATAACTATTTCTTCATCGATACAGGCTTTTATATCGGCACCGGAAGCCAGTGGGGAACCATAAACAGGCCCCTTACCAGCTTCATAATCACCAAATATAATTATCTTTTGCATAGTTGATTATTTGTTCTTAGCTTCTGCTTCAAGAGCATCAATGTAACTTAAATTTAATCTTCCCATCCTGTCTATTTCCAGAAGTTTTACAGAAATTTCCTGATCCATCTCCAGAACATCTGTTACTTTATTGACCCTTTCTCTGGAAAGTTTTGAAATATGACAGAGTCCTTCTTTCCCAGGCAGGATTTCAATGAAAGCACCGAAATCAAGAATTTTTTTAACAGTACCAGTATAGATTCTTCCTACTTCCGGTTCTTCTATAAGTCCCTTTACCATAGCTTCCGCCATGTCAGTTCCTTCCTGATTTTTTCCATAAATAGCAACTTTCCCATCATTATCAATCTTTATCTCAGCACCACTTTTTTCCGCAATTGCTTTTATATTTTTCCCACCAGGTCCAATTACAAGACCAATTTTTTCAGTATCAATGAAGAAAGAAATGATTTTAGGCGCATATTCGGAAAGAGATTCCCGGGGAGTTTCAATAGTATCATTCATAATTTTTAGTATATGAAGTCTGCCTTTTTTAGCCTGTTCAAGTGCTTTTGACATTAATTCAGCACTTACACCCGATATTTTTATATCCATTTGAAATGCTGTGATACCGTCAGCAGTTCCTGTTACTTTAAAGTCCATATCCCCCAGGTGATCTTCTTCTCCAAGAATATCACTGAGTACTACAGCTTTTGTATCACTACTGACAAGTCCCATAGCAATTCCTGCAACAGGTTTTTTAATAGGAACACCAGCATTCAGAAGAGAAAGAGTACCGCCGCAAACAGAAGCCATTGAAGATGATCCATTGGACTCAAGAATTTCTGACACAATTCTAATTGTATATGGAAAATCAGCTTTATCCGGCAGAATTGCTTCAATAGCTCTATAAGCCAGATGTCCATGACCAATTTCTCTTCTGCCTGTTCCCATTCTACCGGTTTCACCTACAGAAAAAGGAGGGAAATTATAATGCAGCATGAAATTATTGTAGGATTTATCACCATCAATATTATCCACCATCTGTTCATCGTAAACTGTTCCAAGAGTTGTTACAGCAAGACTCTGTGTTTCACCTCTGGTAAAAAGGGCACTACCGTGAGTTCTTGGCAGAATATCAATTTCGCAGCTTATTGGGCGTATATCCTCAACCCCTCTTCCATCAGTTCTTATACCTTTTTCTAAAATTGATTTTCGAACTATTTCATACTCCATATTTTCAAAAAAAACAGAAAAGAGTTTTTCCTGGTCCTCGGGAATATCTTCCTTGAATTTTTCGAAAGTTTCATTTTTAACTGATTGAATAGCATCATAACGGCTGAATTTACCTTTTACAAAACATGCATCTTCCATCTTTGAATAAGCAAAGGAGCTTATATCATCCACCTTATCCAATGTTGTTTCATCTTCAGTAACAGGAAGTTTTCCTTTTCCTGCTATCTTTGCAAGTTCAATCTGTGCATCACAAATTTCATTTATAATCTTTTCGGCCATATGAATAGCCTCAAGCATAATCTCTTCACTTACTTCATCTGCTCCACCTTCCACCATTGTGATCCCATCTTTTGTACCGGAAACAATAATTTCGAGTGAACTGTTCTTTATCTGTTCAAATGTAGGGTTAACTGTTAATTCACCATTAACCCGGGCAATTCTAACGGACCCGACAGGACCATTAAAAGGAATATCAGAAATAACTACTGCTGCTGATGCAGCAACCATTGCAACCATATCGGGAGGATTAATCTGGTCCGAAGAAACAACTGTAGGAACAACCTGTATTTCTCTTCCAAACGCCTTTGTGAAAAGTGGGCGCATAGGACGGTCAATTAATCGGCAGACAAGTATTTCCTTATCTTTAGGTCTTCCTTCTCTTTTAAGAAATCCTCCGGGGATTTTCCCGGCAGCATAAAATTTTTCGTTGTATTCTACCTGTAATGGTACATAATCAAGACCTGTTACTGGTGATTTACCGCAACACGCAGTTGCAAGTACAGCACTACCTTCATAATAAGCATAAACTGCTCCATTTGCCTGTTTAGCCATACGACCTGTTTCCAGAACTAAATCACTCTCACCAATACGTATCTTTACTTGTTTTATCATTCTAATTTCCTATTTTCTTAAGTTTAATCGTTTAAGGATGGCTCTATAACCTTCCAGGTTAGTCTTTTTCAGATATTTTAAAAGTCTTCTTCTTTGACCTACCATTTTTAACAGACCGCGTCTTCCTGCATGATCTTTTTTATGTATTTTAAAGTGTTCTGTAAGTTCAAGAATCCTTGTTGTTAATAAAGCTATTTGTACTTCTGTAGATCCGGTATCTTTATCACTGGATCCAAATTCTTTCACAATTTCTATTTTCTGATCTTTTTTTAAGGGCATAATTTACCTTCCTTATTCCAATATGAATTTAATAAAATCTAAATGCTGCATTTTTTGCAGCGGAACTTTAATAACCGATTCTCCAACAAGTATTTTACTTTTTAGAGTCATATCGGAAGTTCCTGTAAGCCCTGTATATTGCCCTCGTGGCGGGAGGACCTGGCTTATATTTTTAGTCTCTATAGTAATGGTTTCATCTTTTGATATCTGAGGGATATTGGCAATATCAAGAGAAAAAACTCTTTCAAGCATCTTTTGGGCATCTTTAATTTTCCCGGATGCTACAGCTTTCCGTATGCGGGAACTGCTAATAATCTGACCTTCAAAATAGGCCATATTTCCTATATCTACAATGACGTTTTTACCCGTAAGAATCTCAACAGCTTCATAGGAGGTGGTCATCCTCCCTTTTCCACACTTAAAATTATCTCCCAGTACAAGATTTCTTAGATTACAGTTGTCGGCAATCTGATACAGGAAATCCTTACCAGACAGTTTACTAAAATCATAGGAAAAGTCAATGAGTATCACGGTGTCTATACCCAGAGAATTAAGGACAGAGAGCTTTTGAGGTAAAGAATAAATATCTCCAGGGTAGGTTTCATCCTTAAAATAAACTCTGGGATTTACTCTGAAAGTTAACACTACAGACATGCTGTCAGTGTGGCTGAGTATATCTGAAAGCAGCTGGCGATGTCCGGAGTGCACACCGTCAAAAACACCAATGGAGAGAGCAATTGGACCCTTATCTCTTAAATCACCTTTGGTAAAATCATCCCAGGTCATAACTATCATATTTTACAGTCCTCAACAAATCTGTATTTCATTATATTTTCGTTTTTCTCAATCAATGCAAGAAAAATCTCCTTACTGTTAAAAAGAGCCGTCAGGCCTTCATCAAATTCTAAATCCTTGTTCATCCATAATGAAATGTCTGTACCATTGAGAATTTTTTTAGCCTGAGTATCGTTAACAGAGACAATTCCTATTTCAGGAATTAAGTTAAAAAGTTGTAACCCTGAGATTATATTCTGATCAGGATCAAAGTTATCAGGAGAAACTGAATCTTTTATATCCCATAATCCGATTTCAGATCTTTTAAGAGAAGTGACATAGGCTCTTGATCCGCAAACCTTTCCAAGATCTCTTGCAAGTGAGCGTATATAAGTCCCTTTTGAACATTTTACTTTAACAGTTAAATATGGAGGGTTTTATTCTTTTATCCTGTAATCATATATGGTAACGGGTCTTTCAGGTATAACAGGTTTTTGACCGGAAACGGCAATTTTATATGCTCTCTTGCCGTTTATATGTATAGCGGAAAATTCAGGAGGCCGCTGCAGAATATTACCAATAAAATTATCAAGATTTTTTTCAATAATACCAATACCAGGTACAGCTGCAGTAGCTGTAATTTCCCCTTCAGGATCCAGTGTACTGGTCTCTTCTCCAAATTTATAAACACCTAAATACTCTTTATCCATGTTTGAAAAAAAAGGTGCCAATTTAGTCATTTTACCGGTAAGTACAAGCATCAGACCCTCGGCAAATTTATCTAAAGTACCGGTATGTCCGACTTTTCCACTATTTAGTTTTTTCTTAATAATATTAAGGACCCTGAAAGAAGTAATACCAGAAGGTTTATTAAGAAGAATAAGCCCTGAATGTGAATAAATCAAGAATTAAGGTCCTCAATTTTCTTAATCATCTCAATTCCCTGTTTTATCGAATGATCTGCAAAGAAAGTAAGTTTTGGTGTATTCCTGGTTTTTAATTTTTTAGAAAGTTTAACCTGTATAAAACCACATGCATGATTCAGTGCTTCAACTGATTTATCAAGGCTTTTATTACTTTCAAAACCGGAGATATAAACCTTAGCATATTTTATATCTCTTGATATTTTAACATCAGAAACGGAAATAAAATTACTAATTCGTGGGTCTTTAATTATTCCGGAAACGATCATCATTCCCAGTTCTTCTCTAATAAGTGTTTCAACCCTCTGTATTCTAAAACTATCACCCATAATATTTATTTAAGTCGTCTTGCTATCTTCTGAATCTCAAAAGCCTCGAAGATATCACCTTCTTTAAGATCATTAAAGTTTTCAATTCCAATACCACACTCAAATCCCTTTTCAACTTCCTTTGCATCATCTTTAAAGCGTTTTAAAGAAATTATCTTTCCAGTGTGCAGTTCAATTCCATCTCTGACAACATGTACAGTCGAACCTCTTGTAACTTTACCGTTTGTTACATAACAACCGGCAATCACACCAATTTTCGGTACTTTAAAAGTATCCCTAACCTCAATAGTACCTATAGTAACCTCTTTTAATTCAGGTGACAGCATTCCTTCCATTGCAGATTTTATATCTTCCAGAGCATCATATATAATAGTGTATTTTCTAATCTCTACCTTTTCCTGATCAGCCAGCATCATAGCTTTTGGTGTCGGCCTTACGTGAAATCCTACAATTATAGCTTTTGATGCTGCTGCAAGATTTACATCATTTTCAATT
>DAOWMA010000162.1 GCA_030643345.1 Spirochaetaceae bacterium | reverse complement strand
TGTAATAACGGTTTGATGCAACAGTAAAGGTGCAGACACTGGTACCCTTTGATGTTGTTTTCAGTTCCGGGTCCTTCGTCAGGTTTCCTTCCATAAGAATAGAATTCAGACTGTTCATTTCATACTCCTTGATAATTTTGTTAGTCTTATATACTAGTACTGGTAAATTTAGTCTGCTGATTCAGGAATTTGGGGAATTTATTGATTTTTTTTAATAAAATATGATTTCAATCACCAGCAGCCATTTTCTCCTGCTCATCTATATTAACAGCATCCCAGGGATAGCAGATCCAGAGATCATCCAGTTCATCCCCGACAAAGTAGTGTGATACTTCATCCGGGATTACACCCTTTTTTAATTTGTTTTTATTATGAAGAACAGCTACTGAAATTTCAGAAGGTTTATGGCTTAAAAGTTCACGAAGACAGTATTCAAGAGTAATTCGGGAATCATCAACTTCATCCACCAGAAGGACCTTTCGCCCTTCCAGCTTGGTTTCAACCTCATCAATCCACTGGATTTTTACAGGTTCATCTTTTGGCTTATTATTTTCATCATAATAAGAAATTCCAACAGTATATATAGGTTTATTAATAAATGTCTTAAGCATTCTTGCAGGAATAAACCCTCCTGTACCAATAGCAACAATTACATCAGGATCATACCCGGTAGACATAATTTCTTCTGACAGCCTTTTTACTGTTTTATGTATCTGGTTATAACTGAGATAAAACTTCCGGGGAGATGCCTGATTATAAGCTGCCCTTAGTTCCTGGTTATTTGTCCTTTCCATGCTAGTTTAACCTGCCTTTGTTCTTTTTCTTAGAATATGGAAGTGCTGTCTTTTTATCAAGGTCTTTTTTCAGGAGTTGGTCTTCACTTTAGGAATAATATGTTGTATTTTACCTATTAGGGCGCAGACTAAGCGTCTTCACTAACGGAGAGAATAGCAATGACATTCATTAAATCAGCATTAGAGATAGCTATGGAGAGAACAAAGGACGTAAAAAGCGATCCTGATACAGTAAAGTCAGATAATCTTGCAAAAGAAGGCCAAAAATTTGCATCAGATTATCTATATAATAAGGATATTGAGAAAACTGATCTTGAAAAGAAAATTAAAAGTTTTTCAGGAGATAACAGGAGGTTCTTTATTAAAGGTATAAAAAAGACCCTCCTTTCAAATTTACGCCTCCCTAAAACTGAGAATTTCGAAGAGCTTTTTGATAAAATTCTTATTGGGTTAATTTCAGTTAATATAAACAAAAAAGATGTAGATGTAATGATGGAACAGATTAAACAATTCTACACACAGTATCTTGAGAATCGCAGTCAGTTGATAGAAGCAATTAAACAGCAGTATGCACCACGACTAATGCAAAAACAACAGGAGCTGGCAAAACAGTACGGTCATGAAGTAGCACTCTCACCGGAACAGGATCCGGAGTTCATGGAATTATTGAAGTCCAACCTGCTGAAACTGGAAACCCAGTATAGTGAGTCACTATCAAAGGCAAAAGAGGAATTGGAAAAACTATTGTAGGGTCATTGTATATATGTAAGGGCTACGTGTGGTTAACGACCTATGTACCGAAACCATTCCCTGGGAATCATTGATACCGGTGTAATATACCCCAGTTGCCCGGCGTCTTCTCCAATAGTTACAGTTGGAAATCCTATTAGCTCATAATACGTATTTATTGCAGCACCGCCGGAATTACCGCTGTTTATTTCTGCATCCGTCTTAACAAGTAAATTTCCATTGGCTCTTTCAAAACCGCTTACTATACCCCTGGTTAGTGATATTGATGCTCTGGAACCGGTCCCTCCTATTCCAGGGTAACCTAAATAGGTCAGAGGCTGTCCAAGCTTAAGAGATTCTGTATTTTCCAAAGTAAAATAGGGGAATAAATAACCAGGGGGGATGGGATTCCCATATAATCCTGAGGAGATTTTTAGTAATGCAAGGTCCTTACTGGCCGAATAATCAATTAATTCAGCTTTGAAAAGTTCCATTGGCGGAAGCTCATTTGAAAGATTTATTGCTACAAATATATCTTTAGATACTTTGCCGGTAAAATCTTCTATTACATGCCAGTTGGTAATAATATGCCCTGCTGAACTGACAAAACAACCGGATCCTTTTCCGGCATTCCCAATAATTTCAGCAGTGGCCATCAGCACATTCTGCATTTCATCACCTGCTGCCGGGAAACTTGGAATTTCAGTCAAAACAGCTGGGGGGACCATATCTAATCCAGCTAACATTGAAAAAGATGTGGGATGATCATTGGAAACCTGATCAAACACTAAAATATAATAAATTCCTGATTTTACAGGATGCCCGTTAGAACCTTCTACGATTAGTGTTTCACTTCCTAACAGACTCTCCCTTAGATAATCATTCATACTCCTTGTAATTATCTTATTCTCATATGAAACCATAAGATCCAGATCTGCAGTGGTGTTAAACAAATCAATCCTGAATACATCTGTACCTTTAGGTATTTTGAGAGCAAACAGAGCAGCCATCCCATTTTCAGGGAAAAGCTTATATCCGGCTGATACTCCTGGTAAAAGAGTATCAGTAATCATATAGCTATTCAGCTCCATCATAATATTGAACGATATATTTGATGCCCTGTTTCCATTAATAACAGGAAGAGTATCTCTCTGATATGTAATATCTACGTAATAGACATCATCCTCCAGAGGGATATCAGACAGCCTTGTTATTAGAAGACTCTCGTTATAATCCTCCCTATTGCTGAAGTAATCGGCAAGATCATAGTTCTGGATCTCCTCTCCCCTTTTTACATAAATATCCAAATCTGCAGGAGAATTACTGACAGTCAACCTAACTGAAAAAGCATCTGAAGGAACTTTAAATTTAAAAGTCTGATACACCTGGCCATCATCCGATAAATCAATATGACCCGATGTGGGCCTTCCCGATATCAACTCCCCTTTAGGAGATAGTGTTTTTTCAACTGAGAATAAAAAGGCGGGACAAATAATTAAAATAGTGGCAACCATCAGGGTTGATCTAAGGAGGTAAGATTTCACAGGGATTCCTTGCTATAAGTTTATTAGTAGAGATACTATCACAAACTCGATATTTTTCAATAGGGATGTAAAAAAACCTTATAAGCTATTTATATCCGGGTTGAATATCAGTAAATTATCCTCTATACATATCAGCAAGGGGGACATAATGGCAATTGAACGCACATTTACTATAATTAAACCTGGAGCTCTTCAGCGGAGACTCGTAGGCGAAATAATTTCCAGATTTGAAACTAAGGATTTTAGGATCCTGGCCATGAAAACAATGAGAATCTCACTTGAAATTGCAGAAAAACATTACAGTGAACATATTGGCAAGCCATTTTATGAACCTCTTCTAAAATATATGACTTCAGATCCTGCAGTAGTGATGGTTTTGGAACGGGAAAATGCTATACCTTCCCTTCGAAAGCTCGCAGGAGCAACAAATCCTGATAGTGCGGAACCTGGAACTATTAGAGGTGACTATGGGGTCACAACTAAGAAAAACATAGTTCATGCTTCAGATTCCATAGAGACTGCAGTGCGTGAAATAAGTATTTTCTTTAAACCTGAAGAAATTATTAATTATTCAGACAGCTTAAAAGAGTGGTATTGATATGGGAACTAATCTAACGGGGAAAAAAGTTGGCGTAATTAGTGCCGGTGCCTGGGGTACGGCAGCTGCAAAAGTAATTGCAGACAATGGGCACTCTGTTACAGTATGGGATTTTATGGAAGGAGTCGTTGACAGTATAAATAATGAACATATTAATGAACGTTTTCTTCCAGGAGTAGATCTTCCGGAAACACTGATTGCAACTTCAAATATTGAGGAAGCTGCTGGAAACAAGGATTTTTTAATAATAGCCTCCCCGTCTCTTTACATAATGAATATAGTAAAAAAACTCATCCATATACCGGGTATAGCAGAAGGGAAGACTGTAATTGGTATACTGACAAAAGGTTTTATCGAAGCCCCCTCGGGGCCCTCACTGATTTTGAAGTCCCTTGAAGATTATCTTCCAGGTTTTTATAGAAACTCTCTTGTTTATATTTCCGGTCCAAGTCATGCAGAAGAGGTTGCCCGTGGCAAATTGACAGGCCTTATAAGTGCATCAAAAAACGGTAAAAATGCAATTAAAATCAGAGAACTCCTTTCATCACCTAACATGCTTGTCTTCCCTTCTCTGGATGTTGAGGGAGTACAGACTGCAGGAGCTGTAAAAAATATAATTGCTATTGCTTTTGGAATGCTTGATGCTCTTATGGAACTATCTGATAATTTTGGAGACAATTCAGAATCCCTCCTTCTTGCAGCAGGATTAAACGAAATTCAAGCTCTGGGAACTGCCCTTGGTTCTGAGTATCCGGAGACATTCACTTCTATAGCCGGAGTAGGCGATCTGGATGTAACATGTAGAAGTAAATATGGAAGAAACAGGAGATTCGGCGGGGAAATAATAAAGGATAGAAGGATTGCCAAATTTGAAAACCTCGATGATCTTATTACTAATATCGATGAAATAGGATATCTGCCTGAGGGGATAGTAGCTGCACGTTTTGTACACAAACTGGCTTCCCAATACAAACTTAAACTGCCGATTTGTAATATGGTTTACAGAATTCTCAACAGAGAATTGCAGGCGTCAACAGGTTTGGGGGAAATGCTGAGGGGGATGGACCTTTAACAAACCAATTTTCTTGAAAATACACAGCTTTATCTGTATTATTATATGTATAGAATAGCATATTTGGAGAGGTATAATGAATACAGTACGATTAAACATTACACTACCCGATAATCTTGCAGTAAAGATGGATTCTTTCATAAAACGTGGACAAAGAAGCAGGTTTATTGCCGATGCAGTGCAGCAAAAAATTACAAAACTGGAAGGGATTGCTCTAAAAGAGCAATTGGAAGAGGGATATAAAGCACGGAGAGAAGAAAGTCTTAATATTACAAAAGAGTTCGAAAATTCAGATTTAAGCGGATGGAATGAATATTAAGCGGGGAGAAATCTACCTATGCGCTCTTGACCCGATTATCGGTAATGAGATTGCTAAAACAAGACCAGCCATAGTCATTTCAAATAATACAGGAAATAAGTTCTCGTGTACAGTTACAATTATTCCAATTACATCTCGTAATATTGATAAACTTTACTCATTTGAGATTATTATTAAGTAGACAAATGTTAATCTTCAAAAAAACTCAAAAGCAAAGGCTGATCAAATACGAACATTAGATAAAAGCAGGTGTATATCCTTCATTGGTAAATTAGAAGAAAAACATTTGGAAAAAGTGGAGAAGGCTATTAAAATTCATCTTGCCCTAAATTAGATAATACAGTTCCCTTTCAGTTATCTGAACTGTTACACATTTTGTTTGTTTAAATCCATAACAAGATTCTTCAAATATTTCATATTCTTCAACGTATACCCCTCCCACTTCATCGGGAAAAAAGTATTGTTGTGAAAAAGCGGTTCTTTATCAAGAGGGAGGGGACAGAGCTTCAGACTTTTCTCCCATAATTTTGTCATGGGT
>DAOWMA010000367.1 GCA_030643345.1 Spirochaetaceae bacterium | reverse complement strand
GTTTTAAGTGCACAAATAGGAGGTTTAATAAAGAAAAAACCATACTATCTTATGGATATTGGAATAGCAGCAGACCATTTCTGTCTTCAGGCTGTGGAAGAGGGGCTTGGTACTTGTATGCTTGGATGGTTTAATGAAAGGGCAGTTAAAAAGTATCTTTCTGTTCCGGACAAAAGGAGTATTCCTCTTTTAATTACCCTGGGGTATCCTGCTAGGGAGGTCCCTCCTGTAAAAGTCAGAGCAAAACTTGAGGATATTTATAGTTTTGGAAGGTATAATCATAGCTCATGAATGGTAAATTGATATTATTAATCTTATTGGGTGGCGCTGTGTTTTCCTGCAGCATGGACTACAGTGATGCTGAGATTGCAGAGGAAATAGGTGAAAATACTCCAAATAGTGTAATCGAAAATTTTTCCTATACCAGTGTTGAAAATGGAGGTATATCATTCCGTCTTTATGCGGAAAAGGCCGAAAATTACAGTACCAAAAAAGAAACCATTCTGAATAAAGTGATATTTCATGAATATAATACCAATAATGAAATAGTAACTGAAGGAACTGCCGAAAAAGGGGTAATATATACAGAGTCTGATGATGCGGAATTAACAGGATCACTTATAATATATTCCGTCGCTAATGAAGCTGAAGTTTCGGCTGATTATCTTTACTGGGATGATTCTGAGAAATCCCTGACCGGTTCCGATAGCGGGAATGTAAAAATTATCAGAGATTCCGGTACGGAAATATCAGGTGTCGGTTTTTATGGTGATATGAGAACAAAACTATTTAGTTTTGATAAAAATGTTAACGGAATTTATCACTATGAAGAAGATTAATACTTTAGTTCTGTTAACAATTATTGTCATATCTCTTTATTCTGAGAACAAAGATTTTTATTTTTCAAGCGACAGAACATCAATATCTCTTGCTGAAGGAAGCGAACAGACAAATCTTAACGGCAATGCGCAGATAAATTCAGAAGATACTATGATCAATGCTGATTCCATTGAACTCTATGGAGACGATTTTCGTTTTGCTGTATGTACTGGAAATGTCTTTGTAACAGACAGTCAGCAGGGAATCCGTATTAGTACTGAGAATCTTTTTTACGATAGAAAGAAAGAGATTATGACAATTAATGGTTATGCTGAACTGATAGACCAGAAAAATGAGATTGTTGTAAAAGGGAGCTATTTTAGAAACCTGGGGAAGGATAATATTACCATAATTCAGATTGGAGTTCGAATATTAAAAGCAAGTGATGAGAATTCAATGACTTGCAGATCTGAATATGCCAAATATAACAGAGATGATGAAACTCTTGAGTTATCCGGTATGCCGGTTGTATTCTGGAAGGATGATGAATATCGTGCAACAAAAATAACTATCAATCTGGATACGGATGAAATAATTCTTAGCGGAGAAGTTTCCGGGACCATCCACTCGAAAGAGGAAGAAGATGCAGCAGATAAAGAAAAAACAGTGGAAGAAAATGATGAAATAGTAGATGATAAGGCAAATGAGTAATAATGTACTTAGTGTTAAATCACTATCCAAACAATTTAAGAAAAAATATGCCGTAAAAGATGTTTCCTTCTCTATGGAGGCAGGTGAGATTGTCGGGTTATTAGGTCCAAACGGGGCCGGGAAAACTACAATTTTTTATATGATTGTCGGGTTTATCAAGGTTACCGGAGGACAAATTTTTCTGGACAGTCTTGAAATTACGCATCAGCCAATGTACATACGTGCAAAAGAAGGAATATCCTACCTCCCCCAGGAAGCTTCGATATTCAGAAAACTCACTGTGGAAAATAATATATGGGCAATACTTGAAACCAGGAAGGACCTTTCCTATGCAGAGAAAAAGAGATCTCTGGACAGACTCCTGGATGAGTTTGGTATTGATCATATACGGAAACAGAAAGCCTTTACACTGTCGGGAGGTGAAAGAAGAAGAACTGAAATTGCCAGGTCCCTTGTAATCGAACCAAGTTTTCTACTTCTTGATGAACCATTTGCCGGAATAGATCCAATTGCTGTTAATGAAATTAAAGAAATAGTTGTAAGACTTTCTACACAGGGAATTGGTATTCTGATAACAGATCATAATGTAAGGGACACTCTTGAAATTACCACCAGATCGTATATTATTAATTTGGGTGATATCATCGCAGAAGGGTCCCGTGAAGAAATATTAGCAAATTCCATAGCAAGAGAGATCTACCTGGGAAAAGACTTTAGAATGTAAGTGGAGAATTGTATGAAGGGTAATTACTGATGTATCAGTCTCAGAAGCCTCTGTTAGTACAGGAACAGCGTCTGAAAATGTCGCCTCAGATGTTTCAGTCTATACAGTTAATGGCGCTCCCTTTGCAGGAACTGAAATTAAAGATTCATGAAGAACTGGAAAAAAACCCTGCCCTGGAGTTGTTGGAAGATAAATCTCTTGTTTCTATTGAAGATTATTCAGATAATAGTAATGATAATTTTGAGAACTACTTTGCCAATAGTTCAGATCCCGGATATTCCAATCAGGAAGGGAGAGAGGCTTCAGACAGAAAACAGAAGTTTATTGAAGGGGCCCTTTCCAGACCCGAATCTCTACAGGAGCACCTGATGTCCCAGTTACTTCTGCAGCCTTTAAGTCAGGAACTGTTTGAAATTGGAGAACTGTTTATACACAATCTGGATAGCAATGGTTTTTTCCTGGAGGAGCCGCTATCTCTATTGGATGAAAATCAGAGTATACTGGCATTGGAAGTGTTGGATATTATACACTCCTTTGATCCTGCCGGTATCTGCGTTAAAGATTACAAAGAGTCACTTATACTGCAGGCCACTATGGCAGGAGATACACCGGAAGGAGCTGTAGATATAATAGAGAATTATCTGCCTCTGGTAAAAAAGAGAGAAACAAAACTTCTTGCAGGAAAACTGGAC
>DAOWMA010000370.1 GCA_030643345.1 Spirochaetaceae bacterium | reverse complement strand
ATTGTTGCAAAGATGATTGCTAAGAATATTAGAAATTTTGTTGTTGATCTTGCAAAGGTTGATTATATAGATTCCAGTGGTATTGGAGTTCTAATTCATATCTACAGTACAATAAAGAAATCCAATCGGATACTAAAAATTTCAAATGTCCATGGATCTGTAGAAAAAGTTATTAAGCTTACAAAACTATCCCAATATTTTCCTATAGTGGGATCTGTCAAGGAAGCCCTTCTACAAATTGAACAGACAAAAAAGGTATAATGATGTTTGAGCATAAAAAAATAATTATTGATGATAACAATAAACTTCTTAACAGGAAAGATTTATTTTACAAAGAATTTCAATCTGATTATCGACAGGTTAGATTTTTCTCGATGGTAATAGTACAGAAAGCACCACCAGAGATTAAAGAAATAAACCTCCTTGAACAGCAAATTAGTGAGCTTATTAAAAATGCTGTTAAACATGGTAATAAGAAGGATATAAATAAAAAGATAAAGGTATGGGCTGCTTTTGATACTAACTTTGCTCATGTAATTGTTGAAGATGAGGGTAAAGGGTTTCAGAAGATTGAGGAATGGAACGAATTTAATTTAAAACGAAGCGAATGTTTTGAAAACCAGGACTTTGATGCTATGGAGAAATACTTTGCATACAGAACAGACGAAAGTGACGAAAATGATGGAGGCAATGCACTTTTCGCAACTCTTGAGTACTGGGATGGGGGTGTAGTCTTCAATAGCAAGAAGAATTGCATTGCCGTTTATAAAAATTTTGAAAAGAAAAAACATGGGATAGATCTTAACCAGCAGGGTGACTAATGGGAATTAAAGAGAGGTCCAATATATGCCTGCCTCTGATAATTACTTTCACAGATGAAGGCGTCTCTTTTTTTCGCAGCCACAACAAGAAATTAAATAAAAAAAGGTTATCCAATAACTCTTTGGCCTATGGGATGAGTCTTGAAGAGTTTTCTGCTCCTTCTATCCAGAGAATGATAATAGCAGATTATGTATCGAGTATAGAAATATCCAGAACCGCTTTCACAGAGAAGCGAAGTGAAATAATGGATATTTCAAAATTAATATTCTATTCAATCCTGTATCGAAGATTCACAACAGTGATGACTAAAAGATTTATGGGATCAACCTTTATAGAAAACTGGAACAGGTCAAATCCCAAAAGTGTTCTTGATGAAAACTCCATACTTAACAGTAAATCCGTAACTAATATTCCTGAGTTAAAATATGAAACTATAGATCAGATTAAACACAATATTATCAATGCCGCAGTCTCAAAACTTTCAGGGGTTCAGGATCTTACAGAGGAAGAATTAATTAAAACAAATCAATTGGGGAAAAAATTTCTCGACAATCTTAACACTTTTTTATGGTATATCCTCTCTGTGTCACACGACAGTGATGATTATGAACTGCTTTACCAGGACTCAGTTATCATGCTTAGACAATATCTGGAAAAATCTAAAATTGCAGAATACCTATCACTTATGATAATGGAATTTTCTATAAATGCCGAAATCAGCCAGCTGAAAAGGCTCTCAAAACGCCTATACAAAGATAAAATAGATTTTGGAAGGATTATTCACAATGAAACCATTCGTAAAGAGCTTATAAAATTTTTGGAAAAAAAGAATGAATTTTTAACTTTATCATGGAAAATTAAAGGGACATCAACTTCTATTGGAACCGGTAACCGGTTGCAGGTAATGATATTTAACAAGGACACTGAATACCAAAAGCTTAAACAGGAGATTGACAGTAAAAAATTTGTAAATATTAAGAAAAAATCGCTTATTGATTTCTATCAGGATGAATCTGAAAATGAATTTAATTCTGATCTTGGAATGTACTACTTATCGTATATGCAGGAAGCCTGTAGGGAACAACAGATCTACTTCGATTCACATATGGACCAGATAGCTGATAGAGAACTGAATATTATAACCCTTTCGTTGATGTTCCAATAAAATTACACCACCTTCATTATCAGCAGAGTCTGGTCATCATGTTGAAGGGAATCTCCTACAAATGAATTAAGATCGGCTCTTACAGATGCAATTAGTTTTTCTGGTGTCAAATGTGCATCATTTCGAATCACCCGTTGTAATGAATACTGCGAATACTCTTTGTTTTCTATATTTCTTGCTTCTGTAATTCCATCTGTATAAAGTGCAAGAATATCATTTTGATCCAGAGTTATTACTTTTTGGGCATAAGTCTCTGTGCTCTCTATACCTATCGGAAGTCCTGGAGTATCTATTTCAAGAAAGCTTCTTGAAATACTTTGATAATGGAGGAGTGGGGCATGTGCTGCATTTGAATAAGCCACTTCTTTTGTTGATTCATTATAAATAATAAAGCTCATTGTTGCAAACTGATCTGCATCTGTTCGCCCTATAATTGCCTTGTTAAGTATTGTTAAAACCTGTGCAGCATTCCTCCTTGGTGAAGCTGCCAGTCTAATAATAGTACGAATCATTATCATCAATAACGAAGCAGGGATACCTTTCCCAACAACATCACAGATAACAATAGCTGAATTATTTTTATCCAGTCTGAAAAAATCATAATAGTCACCACTAACACCTCTTGCTGCTTCTGTAAAAGCTGCAAACGAAAGGCCTTTAGTATCAGGAATAGATCCAGGAAGAAGATTTTTCTGAATATCCGCTGCAACCATTATCTCCCGGTGAAGTTCGCTTTTCTCAATAAGATCATGGTAGTTATATATATTATCAATAGTTAATGCCGCATAATCGCTAAAGGTCCTGATATGATTAAAGTCAATATCAGTAAATTTTTCACCAGGCCTCGTTTTTGCAAGAACAAGTGTTCCCAGGACCCTGCTTGATATAATAAGGGGAACTACTATTATTGAACT
>DAOWMA010000224.1 GCA_030643345.1 Spirochaetaceae bacterium | reverse complement strand
CATCTCATTATATCCAATTTCCTTAAGGTAAACACCTTCTCCGGTTTTAATACTCTGGCCAATTATAGTATCACCAATGGCTATAGGATGCTTATTAAGGTATTCTGTTTGAGATTTTTTCGTTTTCAAAAATTCAGCTGGAACCGTAAATGGACATGGGAAAAAACCATTAAAACCAACAAGATCAATAAACTGCTGGTCCTCATCAACCATATATACAGCACCTGCATCAGCAGTCGTATTTTTAATAAATGAATCCAAAATATGATGCAAAGCACTATTTATATCTACACCCTCAGAAATGCTCTCTCCTATCTGAAGCATAAACTCCAGGATAGAATCCAGCTTTTTCCACAATTCACCTTTGAAAGTATTATAATGCTTTGAAAGCTCCTCAAATTCATCTCCTGACTTAATTGCAAGGTTTTTTGAAAAATCTCCCTTTGTAAGAATCTGAACAGCACTTTCAACCATTCCAATCCGGCCGGAAATTCTTCTTCCAGTAATATTTATTACAAGCATAGATAGAATAATTGTTAATATCACAATAATCACAACAATTTGGAAACTATTATGAATATATGCTTCTGCCTGAGATCTAAGCCCAAGGCTGAAATTGTTCAGCCTCACTGTAAATTCTTCTGTGTTTTCCTCAACATTATCTCTATAGTTTATTAATGAAAATATAGGACCTGTAAGATCTTTATTATCAGCTCCCTTCGAGTAATATGCCTGCATAATCCCAACAGAACCCAGTTCTTCTTCCAATCCTCTTGATATCATTGAGTCAAGATGTTTGAAAACCGGTTGAATTTGCCATTCACTTGCCTGTTTCCACCAACCTTCAACAGCAGCAAGTTCATTTAACCTCGTTTTACCAAGTATTTTAACTGCTTTAGACTCCTTTAATAAATCAAACTCTGCCTCGAATTGCAGGATTGATTCATTCCAGTCATTTTTTAGGTCAGATAGTTTTTTTGCACTGGTCAGAAGTCCCTCGGTCTGGATGCTGAAGCGTGCAAGACTGGAGACTACTCTCTCCGCCTGATATTCCATGTTCTTAACACGTATCATCGAATTCAGAAAAAAGAGAGAGATAGAAATAGCTATAAAAAACCCAAAAGCCATTGTCAGTTCTACAACTGAGAGTTTAAATCGTATCTTCATGATGAGCTACTATAACATAGTTCTGTTATCATAACAATTATTAATAATTTTAAGGTTTTTGCGATGTACATTATGTTAATTCGTTTTTGGTTATATTTCATCTGATTATTTTTACACTGTCCCCTTTCCTGATAGTTCCTGTCTGCAGTACCCTACAGAAACGAACATCCAGGGAAAGAGCACAGCGTCTGCCGTCCTGAATGATTTTGCATTCAGGATAGCATTTTTTCCGTGGTTTACTTACAATAAAAACAGCTTCTCCCACCTGAAGTTCAGTATCTAATTTTAAATCATCCGCTTTAATCCCGCTGATTCGAAGGGTTTCAAGAAATCTTTTGAAACAGAGTCCCGGAAACGGTTCTTCCGAAAGAGATTTCCTGCCTTCATCAAAAAAGACTGTTACCTGTTTAGTGGCCCCAATCCCGGAGTATGCATCTCCCTCCAATCCAAAATCTTCCAGAAACATGCCCTCTTTCACTTCTACACGAGGTTCTTTCTTGACCTTGCTCAGATATATTTTTGTTACTTCACCCATAATTAATTCTCCTGATTTCTATCTATACCATCTCTTCATCTGAAAGATCTTTCAAACCATTATGAAGAGCAAGAAGATCAGTCCTTATATCCTCCATTTCAAACCCGTCAGATGTACTTTTTCGCTGAATAATTTTTATAAGATCTTTTACTTCTGTTCTGTAATTCCGGCTCATAAACTTCCCGAGACTTCCCAGATTATTTGTATACAGTACCAATGCACTGGCAAGAACTTTGGCAGTTAATCCGGCAAGGAAGTTCTGAATATCCCCTGCAAATTATTTTCAAGAAGAATGGAGATCGGCTCCTGCTGCATCAACAGATCCAATTCTTTTCTGATTTTCCCTTCTCCACGAATTTTAAACTCGTTACGGAGCAGGATAGAAGACTTAAATGTAAGATCCAGATGATCATCCCTGAATGAATTATAGATTTCTTTAAGTACTTTCCGTCCAGCAGATATCATCTCCTCTCTGGAGCCCGAAGCCCCTCTGCTCCGTTTCCATTCATCCTTTTGGGGTTTCGGGAGAAAACCCAGAAAACGGGACCTGTTAAAAAGCGGATCAGAAAAATAATAGATCTTTTTTGCCTCGATTACTTTCTTTGAATAGGTAAACAAACGCTGCATTGCTTCACTATTCCATCCTGTACCGGAGAAAAAATTTTGAACAACCCTTCTAAGATCAATATCATCAATCAGATTAAAAAACTCAGACAAAGTCATAGGGGGAAATAAATTGTCCCTGATAAAAATATTAAGCAGCTCCTGATTCACTGAAATTATCCGAAATAAATCTGAGTGGATAAACTCTTCTTTGGTTGCATAGGCGAGCAGGAAGCTTGCTTCCGACCAGCCTGATTCCAAAAATCTAATGGGAAATAAAGATATAATATCTTCAGGAAGACCTACCTTTATTGGAATTTGGCTGTTTTGATATTTGATGCTACCGGAAAACAGGACCTTACCACCTTTGAAAGTTCCTGCTTTGCCCCCTCCACTTTTGTAACCTCAAAAAACTTTCTCCACATTGGCAGTACAGCTTTAAATGCAGACTGCATTATTTTGGTAAGAGAAGCATTTGACTCACCTTTTACAGGAATAAAGTAATTAATACTATAAGATTTCTCATCTATAGTTAAACCCAAAAAAAAATTAACTCCGGTTTCTGCAGCAACATTTTCCGATCCCCAGGTTATAGTATCAAATCCGGAAACAGCATTATGCTCTCCTATAAGGATAACCCTTGGGAGGAAAAAACGGCCAAAGAGAAATTCAGCCTGATTACTAATTTTCCGGGATACAATATCATTATTATCTTTAATAGCTTCATCCGTCCGGGTGGAGACAGTCCCCGAAAGAAGATTATCTTTCAGATCTAAAGTAATTCCGGATTCCAGGCAACGTTTGTTAAATTGCTGATTTTCCTTTTCCGCAAGAAAAAGATAAATAATTGCAGATTCGAATTTAACAGTAAAAATTATTGAACCTGATGTCTGCCACAGAAGTTCATCCTTTCCTTCCAACTCTGAACATAGATATTCCGGAAAGCCTGCTTTTTCGCCGCTGCCACTAACAGTGGCTATTTTTGTACTTTCTTCCGGCAGTAAATATAATGGCAGATCACCAGGGAATTTCAGCAATTCAGGGGGGAGATTTTTTTTGTTTACAGATGGTACATATTTTGAAATAAAATCGGAAGGGAAAAAAACAAGAAAAGGTGATCGGATAGAACTTCGAAAGAATTTTAATATAAACCCATTATCCTCTCCGGACAGATAAACCTGCCAGTTTTTAAATTTCACCTGAACAAACTCTGGTTCAGAAGCATTTCCGGTTATTGTCCTGAGATTCTGCTTTAAAATTTCCGGGATTAATGTTTCTACAGAAAGAATAACCGGTCCTTCTTTTTTCTTTTTACCTAAAACTGATAAAATACTCATTTATTGTCCCTTATTAGAAAGTAGCGTAATTGAAATAAAATGGAATTGATTATCTTTAAAAACAATAATCTATTTGCTGATCCCCTTTGACACTCCCCAGATCACTCTTTACAATACTACTTATGAAAAAAACAATACTTCCTGCTAATACTTTGTCAGGAGAAATAACAATTCCCGCATCGAAGTCCCATACTATACGGGCACTTTTAATTGCAGCAATGGCAGATAGAGGCAGTTTAATAATTAATCCTCTGGACTCAGCAGATACACGTTCCTGTATAAATACAGCAAGAAATATCGGGGCAAAAATTAAAATTAAAGAGGACAGGTGGATTGTTAAAGGAACAGGTGGGAAAATTATATTTTCTGACAAGGAAATAGACGTTGGTAATTCAGGAACTACTCTTTATCTTGCAGCCGGGCTTGCGGCTTTGGGAACACAGCCTGTAACCTTTACTGGTGATGATCAGATAAAATCAAGACCTGTTAAAGCCCTGCTTAACAGCCTGGTTGATCTGGGTGCGGAAGTTACAATAACAGGAAAAGACGGCTGTCCTCCATTTACTATCACAGGTCCGCTTACAGGGGGGGAAACCAGCATTGAATGCCCTACCAGTCAGTACCTTTCAAGTCTGCTTCTGTGCACTCCTCTAATAAATGGTAATACAGAAATAGAGATACCACTTCTCCGGGAACAACCCTATGTAGAGATGACTCTACGATGGCTGGATGATCAGTTTATAGCATACGACAATACAGATTTTAAACATTTTTTTATCCCCGGAGGGCAAAAATATCAAGCCTTTGCAAAGCAGGTTCCAGGTGACTTTTCATCAGCAACTTTCTTCCTTTGCGTTGCTGCAATAACCGGT
>DAOWMA010000044.1 GCA_030643345.1 Spirochaetaceae bacterium | reverse complement strand
TTAACTCTACAAATTTAAGATCCGGTATGTTAAAACCCGCTGATTTTCATAATTTGACTGAAGCAGCCGGACGAATTTATGAAGCACCCCTCTATATTGACGATACTCCTAATATGAAACTTCTTGATCTGCGCGCTCAGGTAAGACGAATGCTGACTAAGGAAGGAGTTAAAATTATTTTTGTTGATTATATTGGACTTATTGAACCTGAGAGTAAAAGTAATGTACCCCGTCATGAACAGGTAGCAGAGATCTCCAGATCATTAAAATCACTTGCCAGAGAGATGGAAGTCCCTATTGTTTGTTTATCCCAGGTTGGCCGCCAGTCTGAGGGGAAGGCACCTTCTTTGGCTGATCTTAGGGAATCAGGATCTATTGAACAGGATGCAGATGTGGTTATGTTTTTACATAGAGAAAAGGAATCAGGACATTCTGACGATCAGTCAAGAGGTGCTCTAAATATTCCTACTGAACTAATAATTGCAAAACAAAGAAATGGTCCAATTGGTACTGTACCAATTGTATTTATTCCAAAATATACAAGATTTGAAAATTTAAGCAGAGATTCAGGTTGATAAATAAAGGTAAGGAAGACTGAATGAGTGGAGGAGAGAAAAATGGGATTAAAAGATAGTTACAATTTTGAGAATCTTGTGAATGAGACTGAGAGAATAGTTTTGGAGCAATTAGAGATGCAGCTTCAGCAGGAAGATGCTAAAGATGTATGTAAGTGCCAGGACTGTATTCTTGATATGACTGCTCTTGCACTGAATTCGCTTAAACCTCATTATAGAGTGTCCCTTATTGGAAGTGTTTATGCCCACTCTATTGATGAGGGTGAATATGCTGAAGAGGTAAAGAATGTAGTTGCCTCAGCAATAAGAAAAATTGCTGAAAACCCTTCACATGATTAATTGATTAGATTTTTCATACTATCATCCGAGAGTATGTTCCTTCCATTTGAAGATGAAATGATCCATTTACCATTCTTGAATAAGTAAAAATCTAAAATAAGTTGTCCATTGATTGTATTCCAGATAGACAACGATGAATCAGTATTAAGAGAAATTAACAGATTTTTATGAATATACAGTTTTTCCGGTATGTGTTCAGAATATTCCATATCGGTAAACCCGTCCCACCCATACATTACAAGTCCGCTGCTTCCAATCGAAAGATAAATTCTGGACTTTGCCTCATCAACTATAAAACTACCAGCCTGATCTTCGCCAGGATAAGTTAATACAGTATCTGTTAACTCCCATGCCTGTCCGGTGTGGGCTTTTAAAACGGTCATTAAGCCTGACCTGCGTTTTTCAAAACCAATTGTATAGAGAGTACGGGTTATGCTATCGTAATCCATCTTAAAAATAAGAATATTGCTTTCTTTTACAGGGACTATTTCTTCGGTAAACTTGTTTATATGAAGTAATGGAGATTGGAGAAAATCTGTTCTGTTTCTTCCTGCTATTAGATTATCGTCAAAGACTGATTCAATTGAATTTATTCCATATGAAGTATAGGAGAATGTACTGTTCCCGGTAAAAGCGTCTATTATCTGGCAGGTACCATCTTTTTCAAGAGTAATAAAATTACCATTAGAGTATTCAGCAGAAACTATCGGAGAAGAAAAGGTATCTGAGAAATTTTCGAATTGTCCATAATTCAGTTTTTTCAGTGTACCTTTTGATATATCCATTGGATATATAAAGAAATTTGTTTTACTGGTGACGACCCCGGTAGCTTCCATGAAAGGATTGTTATAATTTATTATATTTATATCAGATTTACTAACCGGTTCCGAACCATCTGTAAACAGGTTTGAACTTAATGAAAAAAGGTTCCTGTCAGTAGCTATCAGCATTTCCCCATTCATTATATCCAGATCAGATATATTTGCCATAATATTGTGTGAAAAAATATCTGATTTACCGGTATCTGTATTTAAAGAAATAATTTCACCCTCTAAGCCGGCAAGATAGGCAGTCCCATCTACAAGATTGAACCCGGCTGTGGGTATGATAGGTTGGGGTATCTCAAAAGATTTTATTCTGGTTAAACTTTCTCTTCCCTTCGTTGTAAATATCTTCCATAAACTAATTTCATATTTTGTATCAATTTTCTGAAGGGTAATTAAAAATTTTGAATCTTTAATTATGGATGATGCAAATATTCCGGATAATTTTTGTGAATATAATGTTTTTCCTGTTTGCAAACTAATCAGGTAGAGACTATTATTATCCGATGCAGCCATAAATGCTCCATCACTGGTCATACTTATAGATGAGAGATCTTTGCGTGTTCTTATGGGAGAAGTTTTAATTTCTCCGTTTGTAAGATTCCAGTACTGTATTGTTCCTGAAGGGCTGTAGAACATCAGTGTCTTTCCTGAGGGTGTTATATAAATTGATGAAACTATTCCATAATCAGCAAACATGAGAGGGACTTCAAATCCCTTCTCTGCATCAAGGAATAAAAGTCCGTTCCAGTCTGTCTTACTGTATGTTACATATTTCCCTGTCGGGCTGAATTTAATAAACAGAGGAAGTTCGTCCATTTTATGGGAGAAGAGCTTCTTGTCCTTTTCCAAATCCCATACACTTAGTTTAAAAGAGGATATAGTATCAGTTTCTACTACTGCAACACGGGTACCGGCAGCATTTACCGCAAGGTCTTTTACCATAAGATAAGAAACTTGCAGTTTTTTAATGAGAGATCCGTTTTCTGTATTCCATACCATTAGAATCCCGCTGTTGTCACTGGAAAAAAGAAGTTTGCCGTTGCTGGTAAAAGTTTGTATAGGATGGCTATGACCGGTATTTATGACGAGACTATTTTCACTAAAAACAGAAATAGAAAATGTAAAGAGTAAAAATATTAATAATTTGAATTTATGCAATTTTAGTGTACCTCTGTGCTGATTTTATTTATTGACCTGTATGGAAGAGAAAGAAACTCCTCTATATCCGGTTCCTTAAGTCTTTCCTCCAGATTACTGCTTATACTATTGTATATTGATTCAGGGATCTTTGAAATACCGGTTTCGCCTTCCTTGAGTCCATAAATATTAAAAACAAGTAATTCATTTTCCTTTTTTGTGAATAAAATTTTTATATCCGGTTTCGAATTAGTCTTTTCAAGTAAATATAGTTTAATAAGTTCAATAATTCTATCATCATAATGATATTTAAGAATAATGAATTTTTCTCTTAATTCCTGGAACCCTACAACAACCTGTTTTGATTCGATACTTATACTTCCTGCAAGTAAACTGTCTCTTTCTATTTCAGGGATCATCATTAAATCAATATTATCATTATAAAATCTGATTTTGTATTCAGGCTTGAAAACTTTATCACATGCAGGGCACTTGAATTCCATAAAATTATTATTTATTATCTGGTCCACTATTTTAGGATTATCCAATAAATTTATCTCATCTTGTATGTCTGCTTCAAAAACATTACCGCAGTAACAATATATTTTTTTCATTTTCTAATCCTTAATTCTTCTATTTTTTACTTCTATTTTGAAAATAAATATGAAATATCACTATAGGTAGTTAAAAAAAATATCACAATAATAATTATAAATCCAATACTCTGATACCTGTAAAATATACCTGGTTTTAGAGGTTTTCTTCTAATTAGCTCTATGGTTGTGAAAAGAATTAAGCCCCCGTCGAAAATTGGGATCGGCAGCAGGTTTGCGAAACCAAGAGCTACGCTTATCATACTTAGAAATCTGAAAATGGTGGTTAAACCTGTTTTAATCCCCTCTTTAAAACTGTTTGAAGCTATTTCACCTACATAATAACTTATACGTATTGGGCCTGAGACAGCTTTTTTCACATCAATTCCTGCAAAAAGCATATAAAGACTTTTAGCTGTCATAATAAAAGTATCAGAAGTTTCTGTTATTCCTTTTAATATTGATGCAGGAATACCAAGGTTTTCCGATTCCAGGCTAAGAAATTTTAAGTTAATACCTAAATCTACACTTCCATCATCTTTGTATATTGGGACCAGTGTCAGGGTGTGATTGTATCCATTTGAGTCAACAGAAAGATTGAGATATTCAGGTTTATAGCTTATAGCTTTGTAGATATCCAAATAATTGGTAACTTCGATTTCATTGGCAGATATAATAATATCACCCTGTTTAAGTCCTCCTATATATGCTGATGAACCGGAAGTTACATTATCTACTACCGCATCTATCCATGGTGAGACCCCAATCCTTCCTGCACCTGTTTCTTTATTCAGGATAGGTGTTATAGAAAGATGAATTTCTTTGGAATCACGTTCCAGTATTACAGATAAAGCCTTTCCGGGAGATGAGTAAATTATTTGCTGCAGATCTGAATAGCTTTGAATCATGTTATTATTTATACGAATAATTCTATCTCCTGTCATTATTCCTGAGTTGTCAGCAGGATTATCCCCTTTAGTAAATATTTCCGGATAATCCGAAAGAAGAACAATTTTATTACTATAGGTATTAATTTTGAAACCTATTGACCAGATAAAAGAAAGCACAATTATTGAAAATATAATATTGAAAAGTGGTCCTGCAAGATAAGTTGCAATTCTCTTAATTGGTGTTGCAGAGAAAATTGATCCTTTTTCAAATGAAATTGAGCTGGTTTTTTCTCTGATAGCTTTGTTAAACTGTTCTTCTCCTTTCATTTTGCAGTATCCGCCAATGGGGAAAAGGCTGATGCGATATTCGGTCCCTCCATAACGTACAGAGAAGAGTTTTCTTCCCATCCCGATCGAAAATGTTTCGACATATATTCCCATAAGTTTAGCTACAATAAGGTGACCCAGTTCGTGTACAAGGACTACAATATCCAGTCCAATAATTCCGACAAATATAGATAAAAGCATTTTATTTCCTGACTTGTTTTTCGATATAGTTTATTGTTTTTTTTCTAACAAGTAAATCTGTTTCGATTACTTCATTAAAAGACCCCGGTTTTATACTCCAGTCATCCTGAAGTATATTGAAAACTATATTAGAAATTTCTAAAAAGTTGATCTTTTTATTTATAAAGTATTCCACTGCAATTTCATTGGCAGCATTGAAAGCAAGGGGATAAGCTCCACCTGCATCTATTGTCTTATAGGCTGACTTTAAGAGAGGGTATTTCTGGAAATCAGCTTTAAAAAATGTTAATGATTGATCAGTGAGATCCAGTTTCCCGAAAGAGGAGGTTATTAGTTGAGGATAGAATAATGCGTTTCCAATTGGAATTCTCATATCCGGATCACTTATCTGTGCAAACATGGATGCATCAGTAGTTCTTATAAGGGAATGAACTCTGCTTTCCGGATGTATTAAAACCTTTATTTTATCACCTGGCAGTAAAAAAAGTTCATGTGCTTCAATTACTTCCAGGCCTTTATTTGCCATGGTTGCTGAATCAATAGTAATTTTCCTACCCATTGCCCATGTTGGATGTTTAAGTGAATCTTCCAGTGTGATTTTATTGAAATTATCAAGGGGTAAAAGACGAAAAGGACCACCGGAAGCTGTAAGTATAATTTCTTCAACTGAATCAGGATCTCTATTTTCCAATAGATGAAAAATTGCAGAATGTTCTGAATCAACAGGGATAATCTTCTTTCCAAGATTTCCGGCAAGATTCATAATGAGTTTCCCAGCCATAACTATTGTTTCTTTGTTTGCCAATGCAAGGTTTTTCCCACTTAGGAGGGAGGTAACAGACGGCATTAGACCGTCAGAGCCTGCAATCCCATTAACCACAATATCGGCTTCAGTATTTTCCAGCATCTTAATAATACTGCCGATTCCGGAATAAGTTATCTTTGTATCATTTGAATCTCTTCCGCTAAGTACAAGTATCGGATCAAACTCATTTGAAATATTAATAAGTGCTTCTGAACTATTATGAGCGGAAATTGCAGAAATTTCAAATATGTCTCTATTTTCCCTAATAACGTCCAGAGTTCCTTTTCCAATAGAACCTGTAACACCAAGAATAATTATTTTTTTTCGCATTTCTATTCCTAAATAAGTATTATAGTTAGAATATAATAATAAAGAGGAGCACTGAAAAGAATTGAATCTATTGAATCCAGAATGCCCCCCCTGCCAGGCATTAAGCTACCTGAATCCTTTACCTCTGCAGATCGTTTAACAGCAGATTCTATAAGGTCACCTGTATTTGCGCTTAAGGCACTAGCAGTTGAGAGAAATATCATCTGCCAAAAAGAAACAGGGATAGGAAAGAGTATTCTGAATACGAGGCCGGCAGCGGCTGTAAAGAAAATTCCACTAATAAAACCGACTAAACTTTTGTTTGGACTTACAAGAAATATTTTAGTAGATTTACGTCCAAAAAGACTTCCTGCAACAAAGGCCATGCTGTCATTGGTAAATACAAGAACCAGAAATAATATTATTAGATAGGATGCTTCCGGAAAGATTGAAACTTTAATTGTATATGCCATAAAAATGCCTGGATATAACAACACCATAATAGAAGATATTAACCTTGTTATGACCCTATCTAAATCTTGTTTGTTATTAAGAAAGACTTCCCGTGCCATTACAATACTAATCATAATTATTAGAACAAGACCGGTAAACCCAGTTCCGACAAAGTCTGATATTTCCAGGTATGCTGCAACCGGGAGATATGCACCTGCCAGCGGGAACTTTCTTAATTCAGAATTAAATTTCCTGTTCAGTATTTTATGCAGTTCAGATGCACCAGTAATAGATCCGAGAATCATAACGATATTCCATGCCAGATGATTATACATCGGAAGCAGGAATATAATTGCAATCAGCAGCGGAATTCCTAAGAAAAAGAGTAACAGCCTTTGTATCAACTGGCTCATTTCAGTCCTCCAAATTTTCGATTCCGGTTGCCAAAATTATTTACAGCAAACTGAAGATCCTCTTCTGTAAAATCAGGCCACAGTTTGTCAGAGTAGAAATATTCTGAGTAGGCGCTTTCCCATAGTAAAAAATTACTTGATCGTAAATCACCTGCTGATCTAATAATCAGATCAGGATCAGGCAGGTCCGTATTATCTAAATATGATTTAAAGATCTCTTCAGTTAATTCATTATTGGATTGATTGGTATCGTTCATCCACTTGTTAACTGATCGAATTATTTCATCTCTTCCACCGTAGTTAATGGCAAGGTTTACTGTTATCGCATCATTGTCTATTGTGTTTAAAACGGATTTCTTAATTTCTTTCTGAACATCAGCGGGCAATCCATTCATATCACCGGTATGCCTGACTCTGATCCTGTTTTCCTGATAAAAAGATGCTTCATTTCGCATATGACTTATAAGGAGTTTCATGAGGAAACCTACCTCCTGCTGAGTTCTTTTCCAGTTTTCGGTAGAAAAAACATACAGAGTTAACCATGGAATACCCAATCTGATAGCTTCTTTAATAATTTTTTTTGCTGTAGTAATCCCCTGTCGGTGGCCTGCGGTTCTTGGCAGGTTACGCTTTGCAGCCCATCGTCCGTTGCCGTCCATTATAATACCAATATGTTTGGGAATATTACTCAACTAGATCTCCATGATCTCATTTTCTTTTACTTCCAGAATGTTCCCGATTTCTTCAATATATGAATCGGTAAGTTTCTGTACTCTATCTGTTCCCTTTTTTTCATCATCTTCACTGACATTACCCGATTTTTGAAGTTTTTTAAGTTCATCGTTGGCATCTCTGCGGATATTACGAACAGAAACTTTGTTTTGCTCTGCACTGTTTTTTGCAACCTTGACAAGCTCTTTTCGGCGTTCTTCTGTAAGAGGTGGAATATTAATTCTTATAACCTTACCATCGTTGTTTGGGTTTAAAGATAATTCTGATTTCTGTATAGCTTTTTCAATCTCGTTTAACAGTCCTTTATCCCATGGCTGTATTACAACGAGCCTTGCTTCCGGTACTGAAATTGTAGCGGCTTGTGCGAGAGGGGTAGGTTGTCCATACGCTTCAACTTTAATTTTATCAAATAAAGCAGCTGAAGCTCTTCCTGTTCTTATGGTATTAAACTCTCTTTCAAGAGCTGCAACACTCTTCTTCATTTTTGATTCAGCATTACTTATAACAGATTCCATAATTTAACTCCTTTTAGGCTGCTGAGATCGTTCCTCAGGACTACGTCCTTCCGGTACGACTCATTGGCGAGCAGCAAACTTGTTTGCGACCAGCCTATTAAAAAAAAAGACCGCCTCTATTAAGGAAGCGGTCTATGAGATTTTAATTATAATTCTTCGCCAACTCTATAGTAGATAAATTCAGATACTGATATTTTACTATCAACATCTTTTGAGAGTGCTTCCAGAACTTTAGTTACACTTTGCTTGTCATCTTTTACAAATGGTTGATTGAGGAAACAAATTTCAGATAAATGTTTATTCATTTTGCCTTTTACTATTCCATCCAGGACCTTTTCCGGTCTTCCAAGATTTTTTGCCTGGACAGTAAAAATTTCTTCCTGCTCTTTAATGTATTCTGCAGGAATATCCTCTTTGGAAAGATATTCAGGGTTGAATGCAGCAATATGAAGAGCGCAATCAAAACCCATTGCTTTAACTTTTTCATCGGAAAGAGCTTCCTTTTTTCCGGAATGAAGTTTAACAAGAATACCAATGGAACCGCCACCATGGATATAGTCTACAACTAAGTCATTATCAGCAATTACCATTTTTTTAAAACGCTTCAGGGAAATATTTTCTTTAATTGTGCTAATAGTTTCTGTAACTCTTTCAGCCATTTCATTTGTTGCTTTATTAGAGTCACTTCTAAGTGCCATTTCAGTAAGCTCATTTCCAAGAATTGCAAAATCTTTATTATTAGCAACAAAATCTGTTTCACACCCTACTTCGAGAATAACCGCTTCTTTTTTTTCGATTCGGGTAAAAATACTTCCCTGGTTAGTTGCTCGTCCGCTTCTTTTTGCAGCAGCGGCAAGACCAAGTTCTTTGAGGATCCTTTCTGCTTTCACGCCATCACCTTCAGCTTTGACAAGGGCATTTTTGCAGTCAACCATACCAGCGCCGGTTTTCTGACGGAGTTTTTTTACATCAGCTGCTTTAATCTCCACTCTTTTCTCCTTCAGAAGCAGTTTTATCAGTTACTTCATCTGTTTCATCAGGCTCATCTTTATCAGCTGTTTCATCAGGATTTTCTTCCTGAACAATTTCTTCTCTTTCAGTATTATTGCTTTCTGCCTCTTCCTGAAGATTTTCAATTATCTCAATTCCAATTTCGTTGTCTGCATCGATAACTGCATTTGCTACAATTTCAGTAAAGAGAGCTATTGCCCGTATTGCATCGTCATTTCCAGGTATAGGATAGTTAATATCTGTTGGGTCGCAGTTTGTATCTACAACTGCCACAATAGGTATGCCCATTCTTTTTGCTTCTGCAACCGCGATAGCTTCTTTTCGGGTATCAATAATAAATACTGCACCAGGAAGTTCTTTCATCTCCTTAATGCCGCCAAGATTTTTTTCGAGTTTGGCTTTTTCTTTGTTAAGTTTAGATACTTCTTTTTTTGTAAGACTATCAAAGGTACCGTCCACTTCCATTTTTTCAATTTTCTTGAGTCTGTGGATCGATTTTTTGATTGTCTTAAAGTTGGTAAGCATTCCACCAAGCCATCTTTGGTTTACGTAGAACATACCACATCGTTTTGCTTCTCTTTCGATTGCCTGCTGTGCCTGTTTTTTTGTT
>DAOWMA010000051.1 GCA_030643345.1 Spirochaetaceae bacterium | reverse complement strand
TCCGGGTTATCAACATAGAGATCCCTTTTATGCTCTGTTGCAAGCTGATGATTTCTATTTATAAGAGCTTGAATTCTCATATCTGCCCTTAACTCAGTTTTCTTTTCTTTTTCCAGAATCTGCATCTTTATCTCCTTATCGTAACTCCTGTTTTTAATATTATCATGTAAGAGAATCGCATCAACAGGAATTATTAGTAATTCATATTTAATAATTATGAATTTATGTGTTATTATTTCGTATGCAGATATTAAATTCCAATTTAGGGTTTTGTAATTCAGGGAAACCAATTTTATGGGTATCGGAGCAAAAGATAATTCCTCCGCGTCCCTGGAATCCTGAATCTTATCAGGAAAATGATTACAGGTACTGGTATGATAAAGAGTATGCGGGATGGAATATAGAGAAAATAAATACTCCCCTATCTCCAGGAGATGGTCCGAATCAGAAAAAAATAATTTGTCTGCTTCCGGGACATCATCCTTATCATAATGCATATGAACGGGGAATGAAGGAAACCGCAACAGCTTTTGGAATCAATTTAAGTTTCAGGTATTCAGACTGGGACGATGAAGAGCAACAGTATCAGGTTGAAGAATCTATCAAAGAAAAACCTGATTTAATTATACTTGTCCCTGAGAATTCAAAAAGTAGTACAGTCTGGTATAAGAATATTAACGCTGCCGGTATTCCGGTTGTTGCCAGTAATTTAATGCCTGATGATGAAGGGTTTAGGTATATTCTTACCTGGACAGGTCCTGATGACTGGGGACAATTTCGAAAACTTGCTACTGTCTTTGCTGAAAGAATGAATTATAAAGGAGGATACTGTATTATCAGTCACATTCCGGGATGTTCTGCCTATTATGCAAGAATTTGGGGTATTATGACTGAACTACACAGAATTGCCCCTGCTATGAAATTACTTGCTATAGAATCTACGAACCTGAATACTGAAGAAACATATAAGGTTGCTGCACAATGGTTGAATAAGTTTGGGGACGATCTGAAGGGAATCGTAAGTGCTGATGATAATCTTGTACAGCTGGGGATTAATAAAGCTCTGAATGCTGAAGGAAGAGATGATATTGTAAAAGTTGCAAATGGAAGTACCAGGATTGGAATAAGAATGCTTAAAGAAGGAAAACTGGATGCCATTACATTCCAATCAGCAGAACTTGATGGTGCTCTTCCCATACAGGTTGCGGTAGACTGGTTTAACGGATTGAAAGTACCTCCTGTCAGATATCTTCCGATATATATTCTGACAAAGGAAAATGTTGAAGAATTTGTTTTTAATTATAACACTCCGGAAGAAATTGATTTAGATTATCTTTTTAAATTGATAAATGAATGTAATTACGGTGGTGTGGAAACATTCTTTGATTCAATTTACGAACAATTTTCATCTACTGGTGTGCTTACTATTGAATATTTCAAAGGCTTTACCATAGAACTGCTGTCTAATCTTTTAAATGTTGTAAAAAATAATAAATTACCCGAGAAGGAAATTATCGGAGATTATGAAACTATCTTTAAAAAACTCTTTAATCAGCAGACAATGGAAAAGACTTTGCTCTGGTTAAAGGAGGTGTCGTTAAATATTATAAGTGAAATAAAAAGAAATAATGATAAACCCCCAACTCTAATTCAGCAAATTGTAGACTTTGTGGATAAAAATTATCATGAACCAATGTCCTTAAAGGTAATATCAAATACGTTCAATTTATCAGCTGCATATCTTGGTCGGTTGTTCAAAGAGGAAACCGGGGAGTGTTTTTCGAAATATCTTAATGAATTAAGAATAGAAGAGGCAAAGAAGCTTCTTATAAGTACCCCTGAAAAGGCAAACAGAATTGCTCTTGAAGTAGGTTATAGCGACTCGAATTATTTCTATAATACCTTTAAAAAATATACTGGAATGTATCCATCTGAGTATCTGGAGTTGAGAAATAATCAATAACAAGAACAATTATAAATGAAGGTGAGTCAGATTTTTCTGCAGGATCCTCTTCTAACCAGCTGTTGTCTTACTTTAAGAACATGTACCTCTTCAGGATAATGGGTCAATCGGGTTATCATCATCTGTGCAGATATATGTCCCATATATGTGGTATCAATATGCATGGTAGTAATCTGGGGGATATAGGGCATTGAATAGTCCAGAACATCCCCTGGTGCAATTACCGAAACATCTTCGGGAATATTAATCCCAATCTCTTTCAATAACTGTATGGCTCTACCTGCAATATCATCATCAATACAAAACAATGCGCTTGGGTGTGGTTCCTGGCTGAACAGTTCTGAAAGGTCCTTCCTGCACTGACCTGTATCTTTCGGATTATAATAGGCTTTGTTTGATTCCGGGAAAATTATACCTTTTTCATCAAGAGCTTTTTTGAATCCGATGAAACGATCTATAGAGAGTATTGGGAGATCATGTCTCTTGTAATCCAGATATATAATGTTTCTGTGTCCTTGTTCGATAAGAAAAAGAGCACCTTCATATGCTCCCTGAAAGTTATCCACACCAACAGAATAGAATTTGCTTTGATACTTGTTATTCATAACTACAATAACAGGTATTCCTGAATCTTCCAGAATAGAGAACAGGCTTTCTTTTCCATAATGAATAGAAAAGACACCTTTGCATTCTATACCTTCCAGTTTATCTACAATCTCTGCATCCTCTGCATCATGATGAAAAGGTATCAGTACGGTATTTAGGTTTATTTTTTTGAGTTCCCGTTCAATTTCAGAAATAATCGGCCGGATAAAAGTAAGGATAAAGGCCCAGTCCGGGTCAACACTATAAAGAATGGCGATATTTGCATCTGTTTCTATGTCGGAAGATTTTCTTTTCCTGCTGTATCCTATAAAATCAGCGGCATTTTGTACTTTCGTCCGTGTCTCTTCAGAGATACGTCCCTGATTTGAGAAAACCAGAGAAGCTGTTGTCATAGATACGCCTGCAATCTTAGCGACATCCTTTAATTTTGGTTTCATATTTTCCCTTATAATAATATTTACCAATATTTTATCACTAAATCAGATAATGTCAATCGATTTGCTTTTTATACCCCAATTAAAGCTGTCTCCATGCAATATATACTAGTTTTATGTTTGCTTGATAAATTTTAAAGTTAATTATGCTAAATATTTAGTAAAATTATACTTGACAATAGATAAAAATGTGGTAAAGTAATTTAAAGAGGAAAAAATTATGATGCGTTTAGGTCAACTTATAGGGTTGAAAAAAGAGAATCTGGAAAAATATAAGAAGTATCATTCAGAGATTTGGCCTGAAATAACCAGTATGATTTCTGAGTGTAATATTAGGAATTATTCAATTTACCATTTCAATGGTTTGCTTTTTGCTTATATGGAATATGTTGGAGAAGATTTTGAAGCTGATATGGCAAAAATGGCTGCAGATCCTAAAACACAGGAATGGTGGGACATTATGAAACCCTTGCAGGAACCTGTAGATGGTCGAAAAGATGGTGAATGGTGGACAGATATGGAAGAAGTATTTCATCAGGAATAAGGAAGGGTGTAGGTGACATCAAGAGATAGAGTTTTAGCAGCTATTAATCATAAGGAATCAGACAGGGTACCGATCGATTTGGGATCAAATCCCAGTTCCGGAATCTCAGCAATTGCCCATGATAACCTAATGAAGCATCTGAAATGGAAGGACCAACCGACACTGATTTATGATGTTGTTCAGCAGCTGGCTCAGCCTGGAGAAAAGCTGGTCGATCTTTTGGGACTGGATGTTCTGGATATCGGAAGAACTTTTAATGCCTCTGATGATGACTGGAAAGAAGTTGAAATGGCAAATGGAAGAGTAGGATACTATCCCAGCTGGTTTAATCCGGTAAAGGATGAAAAAGGAAACTGGAATGCCTTTCATAAAGATGGTACACGAATTGCAACTATGCCTGAAGGGGCAACATTTTTTGATGAGACTGTTTTCCCTTTTGTTGATGGTTATCCCGATAGTCGTGCAGCAATGGATGAGCTCCTTGATGAGGCCATGGATAAAGTATTGTGGCAGTCACTTGTTCATAGCCCCTGGGACCATGCATCAGAACCGGATTTCTGGGCAAATCTTCGTAAAGGTGCCCTTCATTTAAGAGAAACAACAGATAAGGCATTGATGATTGTTTTCGGCGGTAATCTGTTTGAATGGGGAACCTTTATCCGTAGAATGGATAATTTCCTGATGGATCTTTATATAGAAAAAGAAAATGCTGCAATCCTGATAGAACTTCTTATGGAACGCCATATGAAAGGTTTAGAAAAAGTTTGTGATAGTGTAGGTGATATTGTAGATATTATTCGCTTTGGAGATGATCTTGGAATGGATTCCGGACCCTTTATGAGTATTGATATCTATAGGGACCTTTTTCATTCCCACAGAAAGCAAATGTCCGATTATGTTCATAAAAATTCGTCAATGCATACTTTCCTCCATTCCTGCGGTTCTGTTTATCAGTATATTCCGGATTTGATTGAAGAGGGAATTGAAATTCTAAATCCTGTTCAGACAAACTGTCATGATATGGATCCAGCCAGACTGAAGAGAGAGTTTGGTAAGGATGTTGTTTTCTGGGGCGGTTCCATGGACCCCCGGGAAATATTTAATCACGGTACCCCTGAAGAGGTGAAAACAGAAACAATCAGGAGAATGGAGATATTTGCTCCCGGTGGTGGGTTTGTAGTTAATAACATCCACAATATTATGCCGGATGTGTCCCCGGAGAATATTCTGGCATTCTATGAAGCAGCCAGGGATTTTCGATTGTAGAAAAGGAGTTTTTACTTGGAAAGCAAAAATGAAAAGGATAGAAAAATACTGGTAGGTGAGGGGACCAGTATGTTTGAAGTAAGATCTAAGGAGATGTCGGCTGAACTGAAACGTACTCCGGATTGTCTGGGAAAACTGGACAGGATGAATAAAACCCTGCGTCATGAAGAAGCCGATCGAATACCGGTGGGGGATTATTTCTGGGGTCAGTTTCTTGATAGATGGAAGAAAGAACTGAACTTACCGGAAGATACGGATATTTATTCCTATTACGATCTTGACTGGATAACCACTGTTCCCAATATGGACCCTCATATTAAAAACTTTGAGTTTATTAAAAATACACCTGAAGAAGTAATTGTCCGAACAGGGTTTGAATCTGAAGTCAAAAAAAATATGTCGATAACTATGCCTGCCTTTACAAAGTTCCATACGGATACTGTTGAAAAAATGGAGGCCTTTGAGTTTGATGATCCCTGGGATGACCGGAGATATTATAGTGCCGGCGACAATCTGATTGCCGGGGTTGGCGATGGTTTTGCATTGAATTCACCCCCATGGATCGATACAGTAAAATCTCTTTACAATGATTTTCCTGTGTATGGAAGTATATGTGAATCTCAGGAAGAGGGATGGCGTATTATTGGTTCTGAAAACATGTATCTCTGGATAGGATTATATCCTGAAAAACTGGGGAAATTCCTTAAAAGGGTTGGAGAGTTTGTTATTGAAATAACCAAGGCCCAGATAAAAGCTGCGGATGGTCTTCTTTCCGGAATGGTAATTTGGGGTGATGTGGCCTATGTGAACGGGATGCTTTTCTCTCCGGATTACTGGAGAAAATATTTTAAACCTGTTGTAAAAGAGATTACCCATGTCTGCCACCAAAATAATCTACCGGTTATCTATCATGGATGCGGGGATGCCAGGGCTATCTACAAGGACTATATAGAGATTGGTATCGATTCCTACAATCCCCTGGAAGCAAAATCCGGGCTGGATGTTCTGAATCTGAGAAAAGAGTACGGTCATAGTATGGGGTTTTGCGGGAATATGGATGTCATGAAGTGGGCTGATCTTCCAATGGATGAGCTTAAGGCCTATGTTCTTAGGAAACTTAATGCAGGAAAGGGTGGTGGTTTTATTTTTCAATCTGATCATTCTGTTCCCCATTCTGTATCCGGGGAGAGATATGACTATGTTGTTAAGCTTGTAAGAGAATATGGGAATTATCCCCTTGAACTGGGAGAGTATGATATTCCTGATATAGTATAAATAAAATGAGTGTTTTTGAATTGTAGAATCATTAGTGGCTAATAATTACTGTTTGATTCTAAAAAAGTCCTGTTGCGGGATGGAAAACAGAGGTTTATCATAAAAATGAAATAGAAGTGAAATAGAAAAAAAATAGAAATGAAAGATGATATTGGATTTTGATGTATTGAGCGATCTATGATTACAACGAAGGAGAGCTGAGGGAGGTAGTAAGTGAGTGATGAAGTGATAAGGAGTGCTGAGTCCTTTGGGGTTGCTCTTGAAATGAAGTCTGTAAGTAAGCAGTTTGTTGGAACTCTTGCTGTTGATAATGTAGATTTTAATGTCAAAGCTGGTGAAGTTCATGCACTTATTGGGGAGAATGGGGCTGGAAAATCAACCCTGATGAAAATGATTGCAGGTTCATTTGATGATTATTCCGGAGATATTTACATAAATAAAAAAAAGATAGATTTACATACACCTGCCCACGCAAAAAAGAATGGAATCGAAATGATTTACCAGGAATTAAGCCTGGCAATGCCCTTGAGTATAGCTGAAAATGTGCTGATAGGTCGATTACCGAAGAAAGGATTATTTCTGGACAGGGAGCAGATTGTAAATGAAACAAAACGCTGTTTGGAAATGGTAGGTCTGGATCATCTGGATCCAATGCTTCAGATAGAAGAGATTAGTCAGCATGAAGGACAGTTGGTAGAGATTGCCAAGGCTCTTGGTAATAATCCACATATTCTGGTAATGGATGAACCCACCTCGGCCCTCTCAAGGGAAGAAGTAGAACGTTTATTTTCAATAATTCATAATCTTAAAAAAAGCGGTTTGGCTATTGTATATATTTCCCACCATCTTCCTGAAATTTTTGAAGTAGCTGATAGAGTAACAGTACTTAGGGATGGCAAAAAAATTGGGACAAAAGGAATTAACGAAGTAACAAGTGGAGAACTTGTTCAGATGATGGTAGGTAAATCTGTTACAGAGTTCTATTCCCATACAAGTCATACCAAAAAGAATAAAAGGTTGGGTGTCGAAGAATTATCCCGATATGGTTTTTTTCATAATGTATCTTTTAGTGCCTATGAAGGTGAAATACTTGGTATTTGTGGGTTGTCAGGTGCCGGAAGAAGTGAGCTTGCCAGAGTTCTTGTTGGGCTTGATGAAAAGGATTCTGGAAAGGTCTTTCTGGATAATAAAGAAATTATTCTAAAAAATATGGGTCAGGCTGTTGCAAATGGAATTATATATCTGACTGAAAACAGGAATATTGAAGGTTTGGCATTAAGACTGGATGTTAAAGAGAATATATTAGCAGGTTTAATCCCTGAGTTGATAAAGAAAGGTATCTATCAGGAAGGTGAAGGGATTGATAAAGTAAATGAACTCATTGAGGAACTCTCAATCTATCCTCCGGATCCCTCAAGGATTGTAGGAAATCTATCAGGAGGTAATCAGCAGAAGGTTTTACTGGCTAAATGGATGGCATGTGAGCCTAGAGTTATGATACTGGATGAACCAACCCGGGGTGTTGATATTGGTGCAAAAATGACAATACATCAATCCATAGAACGATTATCGGGAGAAGGTAATACAGTAATTCTGATTTCTTCTGATCTTCCTGAACTTGTCTCTTTGTCCAGTCGTGTATTGATAATGCGGAAGGGTAAAATTATAAAAGAGATGGCTAAAGAGGAATGTACTGAGGAAAGTGTACTTCTTGCTGCCAATGGTGAAGGTCTATAGATATGGAGAATACAAAATTGGGTGAGACAACACAGGAAATCAAACAGATTGATACCAGAGCTACCAGTGTAAATATTATTGGAAAGGTTATTCATTATGCAGGAATATATGCTGTCGCTCTTTTGTTTTTACTGGCTGGGATTATTCTTCAAAGTTTTGGAATAATTAATAATTTCTTAACTACTCAAAACATGATGAATATACTTGATGCAGTTTCCATGTTGGGTATAGTAGCTGTTGGAATGGCGTTTGTAACCTATTCAGGTCATTTTGCTGATCTGTCAGTTCCTACAACCATGGCGTTAACAGGAATTATTGCAGTACATATGCTTCAGTATGGGTTTCTACCAGCGATAATTGCTGCTGTCATGGCCGGATTGCTCATAGGTCTGATAAATGCAGTGGCAGTAGGTAAATACAAGGCAAATCCAATTATCTGGACTCTTGCTGTAAATTATGTAACTCTGGGTGTTATAAGACTGGTCTGGGTTAACAAGCAGATCTATCCGGATATGATAGCAAAGACTCAGAGAGCAAGCGACCTTTTTGATTCTATCTACAGATTAAGATTTTTTAATAAAATTGCTCTACCTCTGGTAATACTGATTGTCCTTACATTTGTACTGAATTTTGTTATGAAAAGAACAAAATTCGGAATGCAGTTGAAGATGACCGGTTCTGCACAAAAGGCGGCCAGGTTTTCCGGTATAAATACAGAAAGAATTATCGGTATGGCTTTTATTATCTGTGCACTTACAGCAACTCTTGCCGGGCTTACTATTACTTCCCTGTCCCGTGTTGGTGCCTGGTACAATGGGACAGGTTACGATTTCAAAGCTGTTACGTCAATTGTAATTGGCGGGATGACCCTGGCTGGTGGACGGGGAACCATAATTGGAGTTCTGGGAGGTGTTTTGATTATAGGACTTATGAACAATATTATGACTCTTCTGGGAGTTGGGACTTTTTCACAGGATATGATTCGGGGTTTAATTTTTATCCTGGTTGTTGGTATAAATGCCAAATCATTAAGAAGTATGGGGCGGGACGATGCTTAAAAAAAATATTAACAAAGCTTCAATGCTTACATTTGCAGACAGGAACAGAATCTATATTTTATTTATTTTTATTTTCCTTTTTATGACTTTATTTGCTCCAAGGTTTTTCAATGTTTTTAACCTTACAACAATAATGAGGACTATGGCCATGAATGCAACTGTGGCTATTGGTTTTACAGTTATACTTATAATTGGGCAGATTGATTTTACCATTGGTACAGTTGTTACTTTTTCGGGAATAATAGGATTAGCATTAAAGGAGTATTTAGGGTTTGGAGGAAGTGTCCCTGTGGCAATATTAGCCGGTGGAATTATCGGGCTTGTTAATGGAATTCTGGTTGCCAAGGCTAAAATCAACTCCTTTATAGTAACATTGGGAATGATGACTATACTTCAGGGGGCTATCTATACGGTAACCGGAGGTAACACAGTCAGTCTTTCTTCAGACGATGCTTTCGCAGTGTCTGATTGGTTGTCAGAAATGATCTTTCCCTTAATTACCCCAAGAGTACTAATTGCAATAGTTTTTGTGATAGCAGCTTCAATTTTTATGAAGAAAACAAGAACCGGCCGAAATTTTTATATGATT
>DAOWMA010000070.1 GCA_030643345.1 Spirochaetaceae bacterium | reverse complement strand
TCGATCAATTGAGTTTTAAATCCTTCAGGGGACTTCCCGGATTCATTACCGATTCCCTGCCCGATAAGTACGGTAATCAGCTGATAGACTTATATATGGCCGAAAAAAAAATCCCTCCCAGGGAGGTCACCGCTCTGGACCGCTTATTGTATGTTTCTGACCGGGGGATGGGAGCTTTGGAATATCACCCCGGAGAAACCCTGCCGCTGCAAAGAACAGCCCTGGATATACAGCGGCTTTCCGAATTGGCTGAGATGGTTTTGCAGAGAAGAGAAAATCTTCACAGGAAGATACTGTCAACCAAAGACAGGGCGGCGGCCCTCTCCTTTATCAGGATTGGTTCCAGCGCAGGCGGCGCGAGGTCAAAGGCATTGGTAGCTCTCTCGCCAAAGGGTAAGTTTCTGGATGGAACAGTAAGCCATGGAGTCAACTACAGTTATTGGCTGTTAAAATTTGACAGTGGCGTTAATCAGGACAGGGATTCTAAAGATCCCAAAGGAATGCCTGTAGTCGAATATATTTACAGTATCATCGCAGGGAATTCCGGAATCGATATTCCGAAAACCAGATTACTGAAGAATGGAGAAGACAGACATTTTCTGATTGAGCGGTTTGACCGGGATATTGGAAATCAGAAAGTAGATAAACTGCATTACGTATCCTGGGCCGGTATTGGACATGCTGACCGGGATGCGGTAAATTCCTATGAACAATTGGTTCTGCTTGTAAGAAAGATGAATCTCGGTCAGGCTGCTGTCACTGAACTGTTTCGAAGGGCTGTATTTAACATTCTGGGACGGAATCAGGATGATCACACAAAAAATACCGGATTTCTGATGGACCGGTTGGGTAAATGGAAACTGGCACCGGCTTTTGATTTGACCTATGCCTACGATCCTTATGGGAAATGGACAAAGGACCATCAGTGTTGGCTAAGTGGGAAGAAAAATGATTTTCAATTTGAGGATCTTATAAAATTTGGGAAATACTGTGATCTTAATAAGAGGACCAGCAGGGAAATAATTTATCAAATAAGGGATTCCTTCAGCAGATTTTCAACTCTTGCAGAAGAATTTGAACTGCCATCTGCCCTTAGGGATACGATTGAAGCTAATCTGAGATTGAATATTGTTCCTGAGAAAGAGGATAAAAATGAGTAATTTTTGCAACATAATGAAACGATTACAGGCAGGGGGATAAAGTGAAAAAGGCACTGAATACTAATATCGCAGAACAGATAAATAATGGAAGTACAATCCTGGGTATAGAAATGGGGTCCACAAGAATCAAAGCGGTCCTTATAGATCAGAATAACAATCCCATAGCATCCGGGGGATTTGCCTGGGAAAATACTCTGAAAGAGGGGGTTTGGACCTATTCTCTGGATGAAGTCTGGGATGGCGTTAAATCCAGTTATGCCAGTCTGTTAAATGATATTAGAGGAAAATACAATGTTAATCTTACCAGGGTAAAATCGATCGGTATCAGTGGTATGATGCACGGATATCTGGTTTTTGACAAAGACGGAAATCAGCTGACACCCTTTCGAACCTGGCGAAATAATATAACCGGAACGGCATCCAGGGAACTTACAGAGTTGTTTAGCTACCCCATTCCCCAGCGCTGGAGTATCGCACACCTTTATCAGTCTGTCCTGAATGGAGATCAGCATGTGGGAGAAATTGACTATATAACCACTTTAGCAGGATATGTTCACTGGAAGCTTACAGGAAAGAAGGTTATGGGAATCGGAGAAGCATCCGGTATGTTTCCCATCGACCTGGAAAAGAAAGATTTTAATTCAACCCTGGCTGATAAATATGATATTCATATAGAGGGTAATGGATATCCCTGGAAACTTAAAGATATCCTCCCAAAAGTACTTGTAGCCGGAGAGAATGGCGGAATACTAAGTACAGAAGGAGCTCGTCTCCTGGATCCAAAAGGGAATCTGTCATCAGGTATTCCTCTGTGTCCTCCCGAAGGGGATGCGGGAACAGGTATGGTTGCTACCAACAGTGTTTCTTTACGGACCGGTAATATTTCAGCGGGAACATCGGTATTCGCTATGCTGGTACTGGAAAAAGAACTCTCCAGGGTACATCCGGAGATTGATCTGGTGACCACCCCCGATGGAAATCTTGTTGGTATGGCCCATTCAAACAACTGTACTTCCGACTACGATGCCTGGATTTCTATTTTCGGTCAGGCTGCGGGTGCTCTGGGGATGAATGTTTCAACATCTGTTTTGTATGATACCCTTCTTAATCTGGCCTTAAAGGGTGATCCTGATTGCGGAGGTCTTCTGTCCTATGGTTACATATCAGGAGAGCATATGACAGGCTTCACCGAAGGCCGGCCTCTTTTTGTACGTTCTCCTGACAGTAAGTTTACTCTGGAAAATTTCATCAGGACCCATCTCTTCACTTCACTCTGTGCCCTTCGAACAGGATTGAATGTTCTTATGGATGAAGAAGATGTTAAAGTTGATGAGATCAGAGGGCATGGCGGGTTTTTTAAAACAGCTGAGGTTGGACAGAAAATTATGGCCGCGGCTACAAATATTCCAATTTCTGTTTTAGAGACTGCCGGTGAGGGAGGACCCTGGGGGACCGCTCTTCTGGCATCGTACATGGTGAGAGAAAACAGGGACAAATCTTTATCGGCTTTTCTGGAACAGGTTTTTGCCGGAAGTATAGAAGAAGCTGTTAAACCTGATCCTGAAGATGTAAAGGGATTCCAGCTTTTCTTTGACCGTTATCATAGAGGGCTGGCTATTGAGAAAGCAGCAGTGGAGAATTTGAATTGTTAACTGTTAACTGTAATAAATTTAAGGTGCAGTATTTTATTAGCTGAACTCACACGGACAACTTCTGCCGGTATGTCCCTGTATGTTTTTTCCTGTAATGTAAAGGAAAGTTTCAGATCATCCCCTGGCTTGAATCGTTTGTCAGTGTTTTCCACCATGCAGCCTTCATTGCTGATATCAAACATACGGGTCCTTCTATTTGCGACAACATACTCTATTGGACATATCTCTGCTTCTATATCTATGTGCTTCCTGGAGTTTTTACGTCGATGGCTTACTATTCCCTTCATCTGCTCCGATACCGGAACCAGTCCTGTTTTCCTTATGATTGCTTCTTCCATATTACCTGTATCCAGCTTCCCTGAGTAGTGTTTCAGACAATTTGTAAACAGATGCGGATTTACCAGTAATAAATATTTTTTTTCCGGGGTCTGCATGTGAGCGGAGAGATCTTCGATGAAATCAGCCTCTTTGTCGGTAAGATCAAAGCGTTTACACAGGACATTCCATTTAGTCTTCATGGCTTTAAACTGTTTTCTCTTTATTTTTCGTGTACGGTAGACATTAATTAAAACCAGGCCTCCGAAGAAGCCGATAAGAAGTATAAAAAAAGCAGCAGTCTCAGCAGGATTACTCGCTAAGGATCTATTAAAGATATTGTAAATAATGTCTCTTAACTGTTCCATGTTAATTAATATAATACTATTTGGCTGAAAAGTTAAAATTCCTGGTTATAGTTCTTCATAATACTCTGTATTCTGTTTGCGTGACCCTTTTCCTGATTTACAAGATCGGTAAATATTTCTATTACATCTTCAGAAAGGTTAGTAATAGAAATAAGTGTTCTGTATACACTTTCAGTGTTTACTTCTCTTTGGTATGCAGTTTCCAGAATTGAAAGTGGAGTTGGGTTTTCAGGAATTTCTCTTGTAGAAATAAGCATTTCATGGTCTGAGTCCTTTATCCGGACTTTTAAATCCATCTCTTCTTCTGTAAGTTTTGTATTTTCCAGAAGTTTATTTATTCTGTTATAGTGACCCATCTCCTCTTTTGCCAAATCTTCTGCAAGCACCTTTAATTCATCATCAGCAAATTTTGGAACGGCATCTTTATAAAAACTGTAAGATTCCTGTTCAATATTTCTTGAGTATTCAAGAATTTCTTTTACTGTAAACTCTTTCATATCTTCTCCTTTTTAAGAACCATTATTCATAAAAAATTAAAGTCAGCAATACCCCCCGGTTAAAACATTGAAACAAACTCCATGTCACTCAGGTCTATCCAGGCATTCTATTTTACCGGAGTTAAACTGCACTCCAGGCAATTATCTTCACTTATAAGCTTCATACGAATCAACACGCCGAACATCCAGCATCCTGCACAAAACTTTAAAAATGTTTCCAGAAAAGAGAACAGTAATAGTATTGCTGTTAGAAAAATCATCGGTGTAATCTGTCCGGAAAGTCCGAATATACCTGCAGTTGCAGATAGAACCATTCCTATTGATGCTGCAAATATTTTTGGTCTTAAAAGAATTATTTTATTACGGAACGGTAGGACTGGTGCAAGTACATTCCTGGAAATAAAGGCCAATGGACTGTATTTCCCATCGCTAATTATTCTAATCCCAAAATCAATACTTAACAAAAACATTACAATCGGCTGCCTAAAAGCTATAGATAAGGCAGATATTATTATCACTTGTAAGGCTATTGCTCTTACATTTCTTTCTTTAACCCTCTTGGGTGTTTTATTGTTATTCATAGGTGTAATATAATAAACATTATAAAAATAGTCAACTTTAGATTTGAATATATTATATTTTTTTATTATACTTTATGAATCCGGAGGAAAAAATGACGAATAATGATATTTTAAAGCGATTAAGATTTGCTCTCGATATGAGTGATTTTTCACTGACAGAGATCGTTAAATTGGGAGGTAAGGAAATATCAGAATCAGAACTGATCTCATATTTTAAGAAAGAGGATGAGGATGACTACAAAAATTGCAGTAATTTTGTTCTTACTTCATTTCTGGATGGATTGATTCTTAAAAAAAGAGGTCCCCGTAAAAATGGAGGTAATGAACCCCCGGAATCTATCGGTATAAATACTCCTGCTGCTTCCAGGGGAAAGTCTTCACCCAGAAACAACTCTGTAATGAAGAAGCTGAGAATAGCTCTCGAACTAAAAGAGACCGATATTATAGAAATATTTAAGAAGGTTGATTTTAGAATATCAAAATCAGAGCTAAGTGCATTATTCCGAAGATCCGATCACAAAAATTTCAGAGAATGCGGAGATCAGATGCTGCGGAATTTTATTCAGGGTCTAACAAAAACCTATAGGGATGTTTAAGTAATATAATAAATGTCGAAAGAAAAGAATTTCAGTTTGCTATGAACAGCAGACCTGTACCTGCAACAGCAATTATTGTTCCAAATACAGCACTTCCGGAGATTTTCTTTTTAAAGTAAAACCGGTCTATAGGAAGAAGCATTATGGGTGTCAGCTGCATAAGGGTTGTAACAATTCCTACCGGAGCCCATGAAAATGCATACAGTGCTAAAAGCATACCAAATACAGGGCCAACCAGAGCTGCTGCAGTAAGCAGATACAGAGATCTGGTATCCTTCATCTTTACAAAATCTCTAATGAATTCTCCCCTGACAAGCGTGAAAAGGGCAAGACCGGCAAGGCCGGCCCCTATCCTGACAACATTTGCAGAAACCGGATCTATTCCCTCTGTCAGACCTGCCTTAGCTAGAACCATTCCAATGGCCTGGGTTACAGCACCTATTAAAACGAATATTATCCAGATTATCGGGGTATGTTCGGAGATCTTTCGGCTTTCTACAAGTATTACAGCTATTACACCGCCAATTGTAACAAGAATACCGGTAATCTGCATTATTGAAAGCACTTCGTTAAAAACAATCCATGAGATAACAGCACTGAAAATAGGGGAAAGGGTCATTATAACCATGGTTTTTCTGGCACCAATATGCTGAAATGCTTTAAAAATAAACAGATCTGCAATGAAGAAACCAAATACACCGGATGCACTTATAAAAAAATAGGATACAGGAGAGAAAGCTAATGGTAACAACGTACCTGTATATACAAGGTGAATAATTATCGTAGCCGGAAAAGCAAGCCAAAGCCTTATATGTGTGACAGTAGAAGAGCCAACCTGTCTCCCTACATGAGCATAAATTATGGAATTTTGAGTCCAGCATCCTGCAGTTATAATGGCAAACAGGTATCCAAGAAGTACATACATAGTTAAAATGTGTCAGGTATTGGGAGAAGAATCAATATGCCGGTGTATAATAATGTATATCCCGGTTTCTTAAATCAATCCTGTATCTCTTTTACTCTGCCGACATCCCCCGATTCAAGTCTTACCTTGATCCCATGGGGATGGGTAGGGGAATTGGTAAGGATATCTTTAACAATCCCTTCTGTGAGTTTACCTGATCTCTGGTCCTTTTTTAAGACAATTGCAACTTTAATCCCCGGCTTAATATCCGATCTTCTTGTGCTTTCCATCAATTCCCCTTGTTCCTTATATTGTCTGGAGTTGATATCCATGATATCCCCCACTGGTTTTCGTTTCTTTCAAGACAGATAATACCTGAGTTTCTGAAGTTAACTGTCTGGCAGCTATCCATACCGGTTGTAAGATGTGACATCAATCGGGAGAGGAAGGGCAGATGCCCTACTATAATCACATTCTTATGCATTTTCTCTAGGGCGGATATAACAGGTCCTACAGGATCATTTGGTGAAAGGCTTGTATGTTTCAGTATTCTATTATCAATGCCCAGCGTCCGTGCGAATATTTCTGCGGTTTCTTTTGCCCTTTTTTTTCCGCTCCGCCATATAATATGTATTTCCGGTTTCAGGGACTTAAAATATTCCGCAATCCTTTCCGTAACAATCCTGCCGTCATCAGTAATACCTCTTTCCGGGTCTTCTTCTTTTGTCTTTGATTTTGCGTGTTGGATAAGGTAAAGATACATAACTTTCCTCCGTGTTTAGTTTACCACATTTTTACTAATAATTAATAACTTTAAATCCAAATAGCTCTAATCTAATAAATTTTTTTATTGTTAAGAGTATCTCAATGGGATATACTATATAATACAAATAAAACACGGATTAAAAATTGAGCGGGAAAAATGTTTGGTCACATCTCAGGCTGTTTGCTGTACTTGTATTTACTGTGACAGCTCTAAGTCCAGTGTTTGCCGGAAACATGTACAATGGAGTCAATATTCTTATTGGAGTTGTGCCTGGAGAGCAGGGAATGGAAACAAAGACAGATACACTTATATATGATCTTCTCGTTTTTGAATTTGAGAGGTATGGATTAATTACAGAGAAAATCCAATTTGAATCAAATGATTCACTTGAACTTCTATTGTCTACAGATTCGGGAACAGGGCTGGCTGTTATCTGCAGTTACACAACAATCGGTAAAAGAGTTTTACTGGATTTAGAATTATATGATTCAAGGACAATGGTAATCATCGCATCTGCTACTACCAGTGCAGATCTTGATCTTTCATTTGACAAAGTAATTTATAATGTTGTATTGGAGCTTATAAGTGATGCAGATGAAGAATTAAGAAAGCGTGTTGTGAATATTGATTATAAGGACTTATCTGCAGATATAGAAGAAGATATTACTGAAGAAAAAACAGAACCTGAAGCGTTGGAATCTAATGCCGGGTCAAAAGGCGGGCTGGAACTATTTATAAGTGCCGGTGTTCCAATGGGGGTAGGAACTGGTAAGGATATTCTTCAGGAATTAGGTTTTAGTATGGAATTTATTGTAAATTACTGGTTTCTTACCTCTTTTGGGTTCTTTGGCCCCGGTGCTCAGATATCAGCCAATCTATATCCGTCTGCAGGTCCGGATAAAGAGGCAAGCCTTATTATGGTCCCCATGGGTTTTAGTATGGCTTATTTTACCCCGGTCGGCAGACTTTTTTCTTTTCTTATTCAGGTTGGGTCAGGTCCTGCTTTAGCAGTTCTTGTCTTTGAGGGTGCTGAACCTCTTGTTAAGGTTATACCCTATGTCAGTGGAGCTGCAGGTTTAAGTTTCAACTTCCACAAAAGCATGAGCCTTGGATTGAAAGCAGCATACAGTGTTTATTTTGAAGATGTAGAGCTGTTAACAACCTTTACCCCCTCTATATACGTTTCTTTCAGGAGTTGGAATTGAGAAAGAAAGTATTTACATTTTTAATTACCCTTTTCCTCATATCAGCGATTTTTCTTTTATTCGGTTGTGATAACTTCAACCTCTTTGATATACTGACCAATGATATCTCTCTTATTCCTGGAGAAGTAACACTGAATCTTGATGAAACAATCGAATTCAGTGTATCTGCTGGAATAGAACCTTTTATCTTTACAGAGGTCGGAGATGGTGTTGTTCCTGATGGCATTTATATCGCCCCGTCAGTTCCAGGGACCTTCACGATATCTGTAGAGGATGATCGAAATCGTACGGCTGAAGCTTATGTTACCGTTGTTGATGC
>DAOWMA010000278.1 GCA_030643345.1 Spirochaetaceae bacterium | reverse complement strand
GCTACAGTTCCTCCTATTATGATGATTCCTGTACCTGAAAAATCCGGTGAAGTTGAAATGAAAAGTGCGTATATTAAGGGTTTGGATCGGCTTGCTGTGAAAGTGGCCTCTGGTTTTTTTGAAAATAGTAAACTTGGATTACCTTCCGGAAGCGGTCTTATGCTTGTTTTAAGTTCAGAAACCGGATTTCTTAAAGCAGTTCTTCTTGATAATGGTTATCTTACACATGTTCGAACAGGAGCTGCAGGTGCCATAGCGGCAGAATATCTTGCGCCTGAAACTGTAGAGAATGCCGGAGTTATAGGATCCGGTCTGCAGGCAAGGTATCAGATGAGAGGACTTTATCTAAAACGGAAATTTTCAACTATTCGGATGTTCAGCCTCGATACTGAGATTATCAAAGACAGCTATGTTCGGGATATGGAAAAGGAACTGGGGGTAAAGGTTATAAAGGCCGGATCGGTAGAAGAGGTTATCAAAGAAAGCAGCTGTGTTGTGACAACTACACCTGCCCGGGAAGGTTATATATCCGGTGATTGGTTGCACGAAGGACTTCATATAACCGCAATGGGCTCAGATACAGAAGTAAAAAAAGAGCTCAAATCAGATGTTTTTGGAAAGGCGGATCTTATCGCATGTGATTTGAAAAGCCAGTGCTTTCGTCTTGGTGAACTAAGGTCGGCAGTTGAAGACGGGGTACTCTCTACTAACAGTCCGATTATTGAACTCGGGGAATTTATTAATGGGAAGAATTCAGGAAGGAGATCACAAAACCAGATAACTATCTGTGATCTAACCGGAGTTGGTGTACAGGATACTATGATTTCTCTTGCAGCATATGACCTTGCAATTAAAAAAGGAATTGGTACGCTATTGAGCTGATCTTTTGTAAGTTGGGAAAACCTGAAGGGACAACAGTAATATTATGGAGATAAAAAAACTAGAGGTTAATAATGGTTGTGTGTAAGTTCGGAGGAAGTTCTCTTTCTGATTCAGGACAAATAAAGAAAGTAAGAAATATTATTCGGGCTGATAGTCAAAGAAGGTTTATTGTAGTTTCAGCCCCGGGGAAGCGTAACTCTTCGGATATAAAGATTACTGATCTTCTGTATACATGTGCAAAAAACGCAGCAGAAGGAATTGCTATTGATAATACCTATGAAATAATCGAAGAGAGATTTTTAAGTATATGCTATGATTTAGGCATCAATATAAATGAAATAAAGAACGATCTAAAAAAAATTAAGAAAAATATCACAGACGGACAAGGTGTTGATTATGCTGCTTCAAGAGGGGAATTCCTTTCTGCAAAAATGCTCAGTTTGTATCTTGATACTGAGTTTATAGATGCTGCTGATGTCATAAAGTTGACGGAAGATGGAATGGTTGATCCTTCCTCTTACAATCTTTTAAAAGAAAAGATTGATTCAAAAAGAATATATACCCTTCCGGGTTTTTTCGGTGCTGATTCCGAGGGGAAGATAAAAACATTTTCAAGGGGGGGATCAGATATAAGTGGAGCAATTGTTTCCAGAGCTGTAAATGCGAAAATATATGAAAACTGGACCGATGTTTCCGGACTTCTTCTGGCAGATCCCAGAATCTTTGATAATCCCCCCGGTGTATCGGAAATTACCTATCAGGAAATTAGGGAGTTAGCCTCACTTGGAACCAATGTCTTTCACGAAGAAGCTATTGCTCCAATCAGAGATGTTGGAATTCCTATAAATATCAAAAATACTAACAAACCTGAAGAAGCTGGAACAATGATATTAGCTGACAGGGTATCAGATACAGTTCCTATTGCCGGTCTCTCTGGAAAAACTGGTTTTATACCGGTGATGGTAAAGAAATTTATGCTTAATCGATATCCGAATTTTCACTGTGGAATATTAAGTATTTTGAAAGAAATTGATGCTAATCCTGATTTTATATTCTATGGAAATGACAGCATAGTATATATGGTGGATGGATTAAAAATTTCTGATAGCTCTTTAATTATAAATAGCATCCTTACTGGTCAAGGATCTGCTGATAAGGTTGAAATAGGAACTTCAAAAGGAATTATTGGTATTGTGGGTGAAGGTCTTACTCATAAAGTCGGTATAGCTGCTCAAGTTATTAGTGTACTTGCCCAGAAATCGGTTAATATCCATTTCGCTTCTTTTGGGGGCTCTGATGTTTCTTTCCTTATAGGAGTTGATGATGGACAGTTCCAATCTGCTTTAAATGCGATCTATAGTATCTTTAAGGACTAAGGAATATAATTATGAATTCACAACTTATTTTTTCCAGAGAAGAATATAAATACAGGGTAAAACGTACACAGCAAATGATGGATCATCGGGGAATCGAAACACTTCTTGTAATGGATCCAGGAGGCATGAATTATTTGTCGGGGTATGACGGCTGGTCGTTTTATGTACATCAGGGTGTTATTATTTCTCTTAATGATGAGATGCCTTATTGGTTTGGTCGAAAACAGGATTCAAATGGGGCAAGAATTACAACCTGGCTGGATGAAGACCATATACGCGGGTATGAAGATTACTATGTTCAATCCAGGTATACTCATACCATGAGGTTTGTAGCTGGTCTTTTTAAATTTTTGGGTTTTGAAAAAAAGAGCTTAGGACTTGAGATGGATGGATATTGGTTTAATGCCAGAATGTATCAGGAGTTAAGGGAGAATCTTCTTTCTGCCCGGCTTCTGGATGCTTCAAATCTGGTAAACTGGGTGAAAATTATTAAATCTGATGTTGAGATTGAGTATATCCGTCAGGCTTCAAAAATATGTGAAAAGGTCATGCAGACCGCTGTTGACAATATTGAAGTTGGGGTTATGGAGAAGAATGTTGCTTCAATGGTAACGGCTGCTCAAATTTACGGAACAGATGAGTATGGTGGTTCCTCACCTGCAATATTTCCTATAATGCCTACAGCAGAGAGGACCTCCACAGCACATATGACATTTCACCCTGATAGAAGATATCAAAAGAATGATGTTGTAATTCTTGAACTGGCCGGATCAAGGTATAACTATAACGCACCCCTGTCCCGAACCATGTATCTGGGAGAACCCCCTTCTGATCTTAGAAAAGTTTCTGATGTTGTAATAAAAGGGTTGGAAGATACTCTTGGATTTATTAAGCCGGGAATTACTGCAGAAGCAGTTGAAGAAAGATGGAGAAGTAATCTTATTGGAACTGGTATAGAGAAACCTTCAAGAGTAGGTTATTCATTCGGCCTGAATTACGTACCGGACTGGGGAGAGCATACTGTAAGTTTACGACCTGGGGACAAGACTCTTCTTGAACCTGGAATGACAATTCATTTTATGCCTGGTATATGGCTTGATACCTATGGGTTTGAATGCAGTGAACCAATTTTGGTTACAGAAAAGGGCTGCGAAAAACTTATAGATTTTCCAGAGAAACTGTTTATTAAATAGTCTATAATGTTAACAAACAGATACCCAGGATTTATTTACAATAATACGTGAATAATTAATTGTCTACAAGCGTTAAGGATAGGAAGGGCGCGCAGCGGTCGGTTGTTGGGGCGGATTCCATATCCGCCCAAATAACCGACGGAACCCCTGGATAGCCTGGCGGCTTCGGGTATCCGGGGCCGCAACGTCCATGTAAATACGCAATGCCTTGCGTCTCTATCTATAATCCTAAAGACGCAATAAATCGCGCTTCTATTTAAATTCCGCCATTATTTCACTGGTTGTTTTACTTGTGTGGGCTATATGAAACACCTCTTTCAGCCTTTCATCCAG
>DAOWMA010000365.1 GCA_030643345.1 Spirochaetaceae bacterium | reverse complement strand
GTTCAAACTTAACAGGGAACAGATAAAGAGCTTCAAAACCTTAGGACTTACTGGGGGTTTGCTTTACTTTTCCAATAAAGACCTTGATATATTCCAATCCTGGCAGAAACTTAAACGTCTGGGATACAGTGATGATGCCTGCTTTAAGGTATTAAATGAAGTTGGAGTACCCAGAGAGGAAAATCTCTTTGAAAATAAATCCTTAATACAATTGAAGGAACTATCGGAAACAACAGGAATACCCGAGAGAACAATTAAATTTTACGAAAAGGAAAATCTTATTTTAAAACCCAGAATATACAAAAATAAACGTTTTTACGAGATGAAAATATTAAATGATCTTATTCTGATAAGAGACATGCAGCAAATAGGTTATAAACTAAGCAATATTGCGGAATTTCTAAACAGTGTAAAAAATGAAAAAGAGAAATCACTAATTATAAATACCATGAAAGATGAATTAAATGAAAAAATAAAGATCGCAAAGACAATTATAAAGAGAGTAGAAGCAATATGAATAAAAAAATGAAAAATAATCATACATCAGTACTATTTTTAGGAGACTCAATTGTAAAAGGTGTCTCTATGGAGAATGGTCGTTACAAAGTCCTTGAAAGTTCCTATTATAATAAATTTAGAGAAACAGTATTCTCAAACACAAAAAATGGTGGAAAATTCGGATTGACCTCAGAAAAACTTCTTACAAATATCGAAAACTATAAAGAATCGAAACCGGATATTGTATTCATAAGTATAGGAGCGAATGACTGTAATTACAACTGGAAAGAAATTGCTGAAAATCCGGATAATATTCATTTTCCAACAGTAGTAAAAAGTCAGTTTGAAGATAATCTTTGTTCCATCTATGACTACTTTATTAAAAATGATATTCCCACTATCTCTCTTAACTTCCCACCCCTTCATGCAGAAAAGTTTTTTAATTTCTTAGCATCGAAACTATCCGGAGAAAAGATTATGAAATGGCTGGGGAATATTAGCAGAATTTATTATCATCATGAATCCTATAACAACATATTCGAAACTGTTACCCGAAGCTATAATATAGATATGATAGATATCCGAAGCAGGTTCCTGCTGGATGATAATCTGGGGGACCTGATAGGAATAGATGGAATGCATCCAGGAGCAGCAGGGCACGAACTGATATACAGAAGTATTACAGATCACCTGCTTACAAGAGCAATTCTGCAGAATCATGGAAGGGTTGCATGATTGTAGAGACATAATACAATTATTATAAAAGATAATACATTATAAAACCTCCAGACCTGTTTCCTTCAAAAAGTGACTGAATATGGATTCGCGATTGAACATTTCAGCCCGTCTGACCGCTTCAATTCTCATTTTCCTTAACTCTTCTTTTTCCAATAAGACTTTGATAATTTCAGCAGCAAGAAGCTTTTTTGAAGATTGCAGAATGCCTCCCTTAGAGTCTCCTATTATGTCCTTTGGTCCCTTTTCATTGTATGCCGCAACAGGTAAACCGCAACTCATCGCTTCAAGAACTACTCTCCCAAAAGTATCAAAACGGGAGGGGAAAAGAAGCATATCTGCATTCCTGTAAATATCAGGGAGTTCTTTTTGATCAACCCATTTTCGCATCTCTGCATTGGGAAGAAATTTTCTAACCTTTTCTTCTGCAGGCCCCTGGCCTACAAACATAATTCCGGTATCGGGAATATTCCGTTCAACCTCTTTAAATATCTCAATACAGTCCATAACACCCTTTTCTTCACTTATGCGACCTACAAACAGTAATAAAAATCCTCTCCTTTCGTTAATCTGTTTTTCATTCAAAGGAGCTATATCAGATGAAAATAACGGATCTACCCAGTGTTTAATATCCACAATTTTCTCAGGTTTGATGGCAAATTTACGCCCTGTCAACCAATCTTTATGATCACTGTTAAGAACAAATAGTTTGTCATAAGATCTGTACATGGTTCTCAATATTCTTGTCAGACGATTAATATTGGCCGGATTCATATTCAAAGCCTGCTTTGCAAATTCCACCCAGTCTGTATGCATGAAAAAATAGGCAGGAATATTGAATGCCTTCTTAAGATAAAGACCGGCTAATCCCATGGGAAATTCTGTCGAACAGATTATTCTGTCATAACCGCCGGATTTGAATATTTCATGAATTTCCATAATATTCGGAATTCTGATAGCCTGGTCTTTGTAAACAGGTATTGAGTATTCATCAACAGGACGTATCACTTTCAGATGAGACGCTGATTCAAGGGAATTATCACAAATAAGAAAGTCGATTGGCAAATCACGATTACAGATTTCCTGCCAGTAGTTATCCAGGCTTACTGCAATTCCATTCTTATCATTAAAGGTGTCTGTCAACCAGAGTATCTTTACCGGATGCTGCAGTTCTCCAACTTCAGCGGCAAAATAATTCAGAAACTCCCGATTATCATGCATCACTTTAGTGCTTACAAAGTTGGCCCCTCCGATTAACAATGCAGCAATAGATGGAAAGGTAAGATTATCAAAGAGCCTGCCAATGTTTATTTTCGATGAACTGTTGTTCTCACCATTTTCACCGTCTAACAATTCCCGTAATATGCTGGGAAATTCCAGTTTTCCCAGAATTTCATTCAAGGGAAGTTTATCTAATTTATTCCGGCTGGTCAGTGCAGAGAAATTTGAACCGGTTCTTGATAGAATTGTTTTGTTCAAATCAAGAAAAAGAGAATGCAGAGAGCTCTTAATCTGTTCGATAAACTCCTCTGTAGGTCTGGATCTGGCCTTCGAAATTCTCTCAACCTCATTTAGAAGGGGTTTCCCGGATTTTTTTATAAAATTGCTCCATAAACCCGGTTTCTTTCCTCGAAGTGCATTATGGAAAGAACGTAAGAATTGAAGGGTAAACTTGTGTCTTCGGAGCTCAGGAACTCCATTGGCAATTATGAAACCTAAAACTTTC
>DAOWMA010000023.1 GCA_030643345.1 Spirochaetaceae bacterium | reverse complement strand
CCTCCTAAAAGGTTATTTTCTGTTATACAGTATAACTCATAAAAATAAAAAATCAATTATGTGTGTGGAGATTTTTGATATTTCTGTAGGGACAGGTCGCGACCTGTCCCTACAGAAAACGATCTGTTCCCTACAGAAAACGACCTGTTCCCTACAAAAATCTAATAAATTCACATTCTACCCCGTTCTCAATATTATCAATCCTGCACCGCACAAGCCTTCCCCGGAAAGAACCATCATTATCCAATCCTTTTACCATTACATGAAGATAATTCTCCGACAACCCGGACCAGGCACCGATGGATTCAATATATTTCTCCAATATCACATCAATTTCCCGTTCCTGCCATCTTTCCAGATATTTTTTGTGCAAATCGTCTGCCAAATTTCTGATACGCCTGGTTCTTTCACCGGTAATTCTTTCAGGCACACGGTTCTTTGCATTAAACAAAGCTGTTCCAGGTCTTTGGGAATAGGGGAAAATATGGAGTTGTGTAAACTCAAGTTCGCTGATAAGAGAGTAGGAATCGATAAAATAATCTTCCGTTTCACCGGGAAGACCGACAATAAGATCTGCAGCAATAAAGGGATCATTTTTTACATTCCGGAGAATTTGTACAGCTTCACGAACCTTATCCCGGGTATAATGCCTGTTAATTTTCTCAAGCAGAAAATTTGAACCACTTTGAACTGGAATATGGAAATGGGGAACAACAGACTCATGTGCCACTGCCGCTGCAAGATTATCATCTATCATATCCGGTTCTAAAGATGAAAGCCTTATTCGTGCTGTTTTTAGTGTGGAAGTCAATTTATTTATCAGTTCAGGAAGTCTGTTTGCATGGTTATCGGGATCCATATAATCGGTTATATTAACACCTGTTATAATTATTTCTCTGTACCCGGCTCTTTCAAGACTGACAGCTCTTCGGACCACCTCACAAAGTTTTAAACTTACAGAATCCCCCCGGGCAATAGTAACCCTGCAGTAAGCACAATTATTGTTGCATCCATCCTGAATTTTAAGATAGGCCCTGGCATGTTCGGTAAAGGAGGTAGTATCAAACATAAACCGATCTTCATTTTTGATACTCTGAGCTCTGGAATCTTCAAGAAAATCAGAAACTACTTCTGTCAGCGTAAGACCGTGACTCATTCCCTCTCTAAGAGCATCAGGCAAACCAAGTAAAGTATGTTTTCTATCCATTGAAACAACAAAAACATTATTCCCAAGATCACCAATTTCTTCCGGTTCCACCTGGGCATAACAACCAGTTACAAGTACAACAGACCCGGGATTATCCCGGGCAAATTTCCTTATCATTCTACGCGCTTTTTGTTCAGCTTTAGTTGTAACAGTACAACTGTTTACAATATAGAGATCTGCATGATCAGTTACTTTAGAAATTAAAAAACCCCGGCTGTCAAAGGACGATACCAGGGCCTCACTTTCACTTTGGTTCAGTTTACAACCCAAAGTATAGAACGCGGCACTAACCATTCCGTAATTGGGCCTCTACACGTTCTTTTCCCCGCTTTGCGTCAGGAAAAGATGGTGCCAGATCAAGGGCCTTATTATATGCTTCTATGGAATAAGTATAATCTTTTGCCATTTCTCTTGCATAACCGAGTCTTGCCCACCAGCGGGCAATATTAGGAGTGTGAAATACAGCAGTTGTAAATGCAATATCAGCATGATTATACTCTCCCATCCTGATAAAAAGCTCTCCCATAAAAAAATACACAGTATCTATTCTTCCTCCGGTAGGTGCCAAAACCGCATATTCTTCAAACCATTTTAAAGCTTCCAGATTTTTCCCAAGATAAAAATTGGCTTCTCCAATAATTTCCACTATTCTTGCATCATAACGGGAGATCTTAAGACCTTCCTTTGAGTTTTCAAGAGCTTCCTGGTATCGCCCAAGTTTGATAAGACTCCACCCCAATACAGAGTAGGAATCCATATTGCCGGGTCTAAGCTCCAGTTCACTATTGCAAATTTCTATTGCTTCCTTATAATCACCATTCTGATACAAGAGAAGTGCATCCGGTCTCTCCTGCCCGAAAACAGACATTGATATTATTAGAATAACAGTTGTTAAAAATACTCTGTTTTTCACTATTCAGCTCCTTTACGACTGATAACGGGTCCCTGGCACTTCGTGTCGCCCATTTTATCTCCCTTTAAGGGGGATTCCATCCTGCAGATACCATTGAACCTACAGCCGCTCTCCATAATAACATCCGGAGCAGTTATATCTCCATCAACCATGGCAGAAGAGAATAACTCTACCTTGGTGTAGGCAAAAACATCACCCTTCACTTTCCCTTTCAAAGAAACAACCTCTGCCTCAACACGCGCTTCAACGTAGGCATCAGTATCTATATATAATTCTCCTGCAGCTTTGATATCACCAAGGAATCTTCCTTTTATCATTAGTGATTTCTCAAAATTAAGAGTACCTTCAAAATTAATATCTTCTGCGAGAACAGTGTCGATATCTGCCTCATCGACTTCTCTAATTTGCACATCAGACATACTTATCTCCTGTCTATTGGGTAAAAACAAGATTTACCTCTGCTAATCCGGAGAGACACAAGGTCACTCCTTACAAGAATCATCGTATCTATGCTTGTAACCACTGTCAAGATAGGTGTAATTCTCACAAATCTCTTACAGGGTCTGCATCGGCCAGCATAGCCATTGTCTTCTTTAAAGAACCATTCAATTTATGTCTCATATCATGCGTATATGGATTATAATGCTGAAGATCCATAAACAACTGAAAAGGGTCGTTACAGGTCTGTTCTACTATTGTAAGCAGACTTTTATACCCCATAGTTGATATATTGCTTTCCTTCAGTTGCAACTCATTTAATACTCTACCGATAAAGTGTGTAATTCCCTGAGTAAAGGCAGCATCCCGGTCATGCAGATCAGCCGTAATTTCAATAACCCTCATACCATAATCAGTAAAAATCTTTTTCCATTTCTCAGCAGCATCCAACTTGTTACGCACCGGAATAAATACTAAAGGCAGGTCTTCTACACCATCTTTACCTGAATCCGGACCAAACATGGGATGGAGACCGATTATCTCAACTTTTTCTCCAAGAAGTGATTTCATAATATTGATAGGATAAATCTTTACAGAACATGTATCAAAAACAATGCAACCGGGTTTGATACGTCCGGTTATATTCTTAAGGACCTGTTCCATAGAAGAAATTGAAACACAGAGAAAAAGAACATCACTTTGAAGGATAATATCTTCCTCAACCAAAGTAACATTACTCGGTTTCACTGCTAACGAAGATCTGTTATATCCGGAGACATCAAACTTCCGGGCAAGAAGTTCGGACCAAAAAAAACCAAACCGTCCTAAACCATAAACTCCAACTTTCATCTGTAGAGATTAACAAAATATTTAAAAAAAATATATAGAAAATTTATTGCTTTTACCCTATTATGGTACATATATCCAAATTTACTTAATTCAAAGGAGCGCATAATGACATTTCCTGAAACTATGATAAACAAAGCAAAAAGTATGAAAAAAAAACTGGTGCTGCCGGAAGGTACAGAACCAAGGACCCTGGCTGCAGGACGAATTATTCTTGATAAAGGGATAGCTTCTGAAGTTTTCCTTATAGGGGCAGTTAAAGAAATTGAAACTGCAGCAGCAGAGAATAAAGTAGATTTATCGGGTTTTACTCTCATTGATCCGTCAAATTCAGATCTGCTTTCTGAATTTACAGAAGAATACTATGAACTTAGAAAACACAAAAATATTTCCATGGAATTGGCCGAAAAGATTATCAAAACCCCGCTTTCCTGGGGAGCAATGATGTTAAGAAAGGGGATTGTAGACGGAATGGTCGCCGGAGCAGAAAATTCTACAGGGAATGTTCTTATTGCTTCATTTACAATTATAAAGACTAAACCTGGTATCAAATCTGCCTCATCCTGTTTTATTATGACTATGAAAGATAAAAAATGGGGTGTGGATGGGAGCATGGTATTTTCTGATTGTGCAACTATTCCTGACCCGACTGCAGAGGAACTTTCAGAAATAGCAATAGCATCTTCGGATACCTGTAAAACATTTCTAGGAGCGGAGCCAATAACTGCAATGCTTTCATTTTCCACAAAAGGATCTTCCAAACATCCCAATATTGACAAGGTTAAAAAAGCACTTGCAATTGCCAGAGAAAAACGACCAGATATTAACATCGATGGAGAACTTCAGCTGGATGCAGCTATAGTCGAAAGTATTGGAGAAAAAAAAGCACCTGGTTCTCCTGTAGCAGGAAAGGCTAATGTACTTATTTTCCCTGATCTGCAGTCTGGTAATATTGGATACAAACTGACTCAGAGACTTGCAGGAGCCGACGCATGGGGTCCAATACTACAGGGATTTGCAAAACCTGTAAGTGATCTCTCAAGAGGCTGCAGTATAGAAGATATTGTGGTTACATCTGCGATGACTCTTATCCAGGCGTAAATTCGTAGGGTACAGAATTCGTAGGGTACGGTTTAAAACCGTACCCTACGAATAATATTCTATTTATTTAATTTACCTAATGCGTTTTTTGCTTCTCTTTTTACAGAGCTTTCCCAGGAATCAGAATACTGTACATTTGTCAGCTCTTCGAACCCTAAAGGGTTACCTGTATTACCAATAGCAATAATAGAAGATTTCGATATTCTTAGATCGATAACCCTGCCACTTTCCTTCCTGTCTGTAAGGTATGCAAGAAATGCAGTCTGAGCTTTCACGCTTTCATCACTGGTAAATGTTCCAAATGTTTCGAACAGATCCACCATTTCATCAATATCATATAGTCTATCAGTCCTGTAAAGGACCAGCATTCTATCCATATATTTAAGGGCTTCTTCAGGCTTTACAGACAGAGTTTCCAAAATATTCAACGCCTTGACTCTAAGATTCTTAAGCAATGCTTTTTCTGTTGGATTCTTTGCTGAACTTTGAAGACCATCTCTTAATGCAAGTACTGCAAGGGCAGCTTTATTATCATCATTTGCTCCCGATTTCTCGCCGGCAGAAAGAGTTGCAAGTTTAATATCATATGCTTTACTTTCTTCCATAATTTTTAAAAGCTGTTCCGTTGGGTCATCCAGAATATTTATCATTGCTTGTCCAGCCTTCTCCCTGACACCGCTTCTGGAAGAATACCATCCTGTAGATGCAAAAAACAGTGGCGAATAACTTTCCGGCTGTTTCAGACGACTTAAAGCCGGAACCAATGAAAAGGCAACTATTTCATTCCCTCTCTGATCCTGAATATTACCAAAATTAAAATTAAGATTTCGGAGCATCATATTTAACTCTACAGTGTACTGTCTTGCACCAACCTTACCAAGTGCAATTATCGTCTCGCCTTTCAGCAAAGGATCATCCACTGCTTCGACTATCTGCCAGAGAAAAGGTGCAGCTTCATTTACCTTTAACCGCCCCAATTCTTTAACCACCATTTTTGTATATTCAACTGTTTGCAGTCGGACCGTTACATCACCTGAATTTTCAAGTTCTCCGACCTGAGCCCCTATAGCCTCCATTAGCACCGGGATCATATCCCTGTCATGCTGCTCAACGATATTAGCCATTATATTTGATTTCTGAGAGAGAGAAGAAGCTCTTCTAAACAGGCGTGTCCACACAGCAGAAACCTCGTTTGCAGGCAGAGCAGCTGCTAAAAACAGAAAAACCATAATTATTGATAAAATTTTTATTGATCTAATCTTCATAACTTATCACTTCCCTGCTTTCATAAATACTGACAAGACGTTCCTGGACATTATCACCGGCATCCATAAAAACGGTTTCAACAGGGTTTCCGAATTTATCATTTACATACACTATTTTTCTTTGAACAGACCCATTCTTTCTGTGCACTTTTTCCACTGAAAGAAATCCGTCTTTGTATTCATAAGATCTTGAATCTTCAATTTTTCCATCTGTATTGTAATGGATTTCTTCCATGAGCAGCCCGCTGCTGTCATAGTTTAATTCAAAATACTCCTCCAGATCACCACCCGGATTAAGGCTATCTATACGTGTCAAAAGATCTCCGGCAGATATATAATTTGTAGTACTTAGAAGATTTTTTGAGGCCCCATACACCCGCCAGACAGACTTTATTCCATTTTGATATTCATATTCCAACATAGACTGAAGCACATCCTTACTATCGAATTTCTCCTTAGTAAGAATATTTCCGTCTGCATCCATTGTGTCAAACTCATATGACAGGAAGGTCCCGGCATCATCATAAACACGCCCAATGCGTGATTCAGAACCTGTATACTCATATACTACCGATTCCTGAAGTACCCCATCAGCACCAAACAACTCTTCCTTTAAAAGAAAAACACCACTATCATCATATGTAAAAACACGATATTCATCTTTTACACCATCACCGAAATATGACTCTACCTGAACAGTATAAAATACTGTGGTAACAATCTTTACAGGTTCTTTCTTTACTTCTTCTGCGACAGCCTCATTAGTTCCTGTTTGTACAGGTTCAGCAATCTCTCCGGTTGAGGCACAACCAAATAACAATAACACTACAACTGCAATAAGAAAAGTTGTTATTTTCATATTAGTCTCCTTAAAATATCAGGTAAATTATTATAGATATGCGAATTAATTGCAACTTAATTTATCATGATTTATTGAACCATAATTCAAAACTATTCAGATGATTCAACAATTCTGCTACAGAACTTACAGGAATATTCTCACCTCTGTCCTCCGGACGGATACCGGCCAGCGCCAGTGCATTTCCAACAATATCCCAGGAGATATTTTCCCCGGTCCACCCCTTTGTCAAATTATTTTTAATTGTTTTTCTTCGGGATTGAAATAAATCCCTGATAATTTTGAAATAAAGTTCGGAATTTACATTTTTATAGTGCTTATGCGGTTTTAACTCCAGGATTGTAGAAGTAACATCCGGAGAAGGATAAAATGACCCGGATTTAAGGTCACCCATATTTTGAACATTAAAAACAAACTGGCAGAGCATTGAAAAGGAAGAATAGTTCTTAGAACCTGGAGGGGAAGTCATTCTCTGGCCCATCTCTTTCTGAACAGTTATCACCATCGATTTCGGGATGCAATTCCCTTCAATAAGGCTTGAAATTATTGCAGATGCTGAATTATAGGGAAGATTTCCCAATATTTTTTCAGGTTTACCATCCTGTGCTGCAACAGGACTCCATGTTTTTACAAAATCCCCTTTAATAATTTTAAAACCCTTTTTATTACCGAAGGCCTCCTCCAGATATCTGATAAAACCGTAATCAATCTCAAATACAGTTAGATTGTCAGTCATATCCATAACCATATGAGTCATAGCACCAAGACCAGGCCCGATTTCCCATGTTTGGGATTGGGGTTTAATATCCAGAATATCAATTATTCGGGACCTTGCACCGGGAGAAATAAGGAAATTCTGCCCAAAACGCTTAGACATATTGAGGTTATTTGTTTCCAGCACGGATCGTATATCAGATACCGAATCATAATTTTGTATTAGTTTCATAACTGGTTGGAGAGTACTCCGGAAAAATAAAAACCGTCAAGACTTGTGCAGGGGGATAATAAAAGAAATGGAACAGAGCACAATCAGAATAATGCCAATCAGGATAGAACTTTCCACACCCATTACAGGAAATCGTGAGAAAATATCTGCAGATACCTCTATTGCTTTATAGAGATAGGTAGATACACTAAATACCAGGCTCTGCAAAATCCATGGGAGGGGCAATAACCCGATAATTCCAGTCCATATATAAATAGTAACAATTGGTAGTAAAATTATTCCGGATACTATTCCGACCGGATATATAATTCCAAAATGGTACAATACTAAAGGAGAAGTAAAAATTTGTGCAGAGATGGATGCTGCAATAACTCCCCGGATTCCACTGGGAATAATACCAGGCAGCATGCGGCTTATTTTTCCACTTCCAACTACTATTCCACCAAGAGCAAGATAAGAAAGCTGAAAAGAAAGCTTATATGCACTATTTGGATCAAGTACAATCTGAACGAGAAAACAAATAGAAAGAATATGGAATATGCCAATTCTTCGTCCGGAAAGACCCAGAAAGCCAATAAGAATGAACAGTATTACAGCTCTGTTCAGAGAAGGTCCTGCATCTACAAGAAAAACATAGAACAGTACCACTAAAAGTGTCACGGCAAAACTTATTTTTTTACCGAATACCCTTGTCAATACAAACATAATACCATAGGCGATTATTCCCAGATGCATACCGGACAAGGCAAGAATATGAGAACCACCTGCCCTTCGTAGTGCTGTAAAAAGAGCTCCTTTAGGGTTTTCTCTAATCCCGATAAATAAAGCAGTAAAAAGAACAGACGGTTCAGCTCCCATACGCCTGATACGCTGTTTCAGGTACTTAAGAATCTGTGCCCGTCTTTCCATAATTTCGGCACTCCAGGATTTCCCCCAATCTAAAACTGTAATATTTTTTCTATCTATAAAAATAAAAGCTGTTTTTTGAGCAAGAATATTTTTCCCCTCCATACTTACAAACTGTCCCTTATAAACATCTACCCTGGAAGCAATGGTTATCTTACCTGAAGCACTTGTTCTACTTGAGTTGATATCTTCAGAAAACAATAGCCGGAGATTAAAAATCTTTTCACCACCTCCAATCTCTTTACTGTCAGAAATGACTTTGCCTGTGACAGCAACAACATATTCTGCATTCTGCCCTGGAGAAATAGTATCTTCAAATCTACCCTGGACTATAAATAAGCATATAATGGAAGAAATAAAAACGAGATAATATATTCTACTTTGAAGCTGAAATTCCCTTGAAGCAAATATAGAGATGGAAAGGCCAAAAGAAACAGAAAAAACAGCAGTAGATAGAAGTACTGTGACTAATATAACTTTCGGGATATCAGTATAAAGAGTTATGATTGCAGGTACCAGCAATACAAAATCAAACAGTCTTTCCAGGGGCAGGATCTTTAATCTATCTGCTTTTAAGATTATTTAGGGCCTCTCTCACAGCTTTTTTTACTGAGGCGGGGTAATCCAGATAACCGGAATATAACAGATGATCGAAAGCAACAGCATCACCTATTAATCCTATATTGACAATTACTGCCAGGGAAATCTGTAGATCAATATCCTGTCCGTTTTCCATATATGAGTTCATATACTCCAGATACAGGGTTAAACGGTTTGCTGCTTCATGGGTACCCATTGCACCAAGACAGGAAATTGCTTCCAAAACACTGGATTTTGGGGCTGTACCCCGATCATATTCAATGATCACCCGATTAAAATGCTCTATTACCAGATTACTTGCATCGGCCCATTTTATCTGGGCAAGCTGTCTCACAGAACTTTCCTTAAGTTCACGTATGATAGCATTATCTTCATCAACAGGATAATGCAAACCTGTTTCAAGTGTCATTTTATAAAGGTTACCCTTCTCCTCAATAGACATCTCATCATCGTCAATTGCAAGTTTAAAAGCAGCAAGTTTATCCGAAGGAACACTGGTTTTAATCACTTCAATGAGAGACTTGCTATAGCTCCCTTCAAGATTTTTCAGAGCCAAATTTGCTTTATAGGTGATATCATCCGAATACCCGGCAGAACCGGTACTAAATACAATAGGAAACGAAGAACTGTCTCCAAACTCCCCCAGAGTTACAACTGCTTCAGCAACAACAGATTTTTCAACCGACGTGCCGGATCTGAATTTGTCATTCTGCAATTTTAACCAATTATTTAAACCTGTAACTACCTTAACTCCCGGATCCATACCCATACTCCCAAGAGCTCCAAGTATCTCAACTTTTACCTGAGTATCATCATATATATTAAAAAGGTCCCACATCATTGAAGACGACTCACTATATCCATTAATTCCCGCAAGTCTAACTACAAGAATAGTCATCTCTCTTGTAGCAATATCGGATGCAAGATTCCTGGAATTATCAAGAATAAACTCCAGAGCCTGAGAATAAAGAGGGCCCATATCCACATCGGGAAATTCTTCTGAATTTTGAAGGACCTGAATCTTTGTTGAAATAGATCCTCTGGCAAAATTCTTCTGCATTGCTGCAAGAACTGAGCTGGAATCCTGTGCAAATATCAATACCGGGAATAATACCAGGATCAGACAGATAACTGCTTTTTTCATCTCTATACCCCTTAAGTTGCATAGGCGACCAGCCTAAAAAGAGCCTACCATCCTTCGAGTACCGCTGAAACATGTTTGACATTTTTTAAACCTCTTTCACCAAACAGATTGTAGACATAAGCAAGAATTCTATTCTTTGTTCTATTGGAAAGAGGAATTGCCTGTATATGAATAATTGATGTATTTTTATTCTGATGAAAACTTACTCCCTTTACAACACCGCACATTACCAGATTTGTATCAGAAAGTTTAAACTGTATTTTAACATTCATCCCTACTTTACCATGACCACCAATAAGTAGAGCAGCACCATCTTCCGATAAATCCTGGAGCCTGCACCGAATACCTCGTTTTTCTTCCAGATCCTCTGTAGCATGACCAATAGTACGTAAAGGATAAAGGTGGGCAGGAATATTAATATCAACTCTAATAGAATTTCTTTTCTGACTTCGGATTATTGAATTTGAATGCGAAATATAGAGAATAGGAACTTTACGATCCATATGATCTTCAAGGACCCTGGATTTAAAAACATATCCCGCATCGTCTTTACGCCAAAAATATATATTTAATTCCCCGCCTTTGAACTCAAACCCAGGTGGTAATTTAGGACCTTCAGGATAGGTTATTGCAATATATCTGCGTTGATTCTCAACAACCTGCGACATATACGTTCCAAGACCAGGTAATGTAATCTTCAGAAACTGCATTTTTGTAATTTTCCTGGTTGTAGTTAACCCAATCATATATTTGGGTAATTTCATTTCAACATTTTTTCTAAAATCGAAAAGTTTGGATAGGAATTCCATATTTTCGACTTCGTCGAGAACTCCCTCCGATTTGAATCGAATCATAGAACCGCGTATAGACCGGTCCAGTTGCTTAATAGACCAGAAAAGTGAAGTAGGGTTATTTAATCTACCCTCTACAGCAACTTTCCTGAGTAAATTTACCTCGGAAAATGAAAATCCGGCTTCTTTCCCTTTAGTATAAAAATGGATCCAGGGGAAATATCCCCCTCCTGCCCTTCGCAGCAGCACAATCAGGGTAAGCACAATAAACAATAGCGTAAAAAGCAAAATCATTGGAAGCATAATATTATTATCGTATCCCTTCCTCTTTTTTATTATTCTTTTATAGAAATGTATATATAAACGGTTTACATTACTATATAAAGTTATATGATACAGCAAAAATGGAGCAAATAAAACATGTTTTTTTACAAGATAGGAAAAAAATGTAATTTTAACACTCTAAAAGAGCCAATTATTCTATTTATGGTCTTCTTTTTACCGGGATTTATCAGTCAGACACAAGTCGTAGACGGATCTGTCTTTAATTCCGCCTGGTTCAATATGATCTATATGATAACTGTAATCCCTCAAATATTGCTCATTATCTATTTAATTGAAAAAAAACCAGCATATAAGAGATTCCTTTTCGGTCTTGATAGAATAAAAATAAAAGATTTAATATACGGTATTATTTACTTTATGGGAATTATGGCAATTATATTAATTATTGGAATTATTCTCACTTTTATTACCAAATTGGACCACAATACAATCAAAGAAATGCCTGTATGGCAATTTAATAATTGGAAACTAATACCCTTAATTTTTATTACCTGTTTAACGACAGGATACAGCGAAGAACTTTTTTTTCGCAGCTATCTTCTAACGGAATTTCGCATACCTGGAAAAGAAATATACGTAATTACAGGAACTTCACTGATTTTTGCACTGGGACATATCTACCAGGG
>DAOWMA010000107.1 GCA_030643345.1 Spirochaetaceae bacterium | reverse complement strand
TACCAAATCTTACCGGATCTATTACATTATTTTTTAGTGCTAATTCACTATATTTTTTTAAATCCTCATCATTAAAAGATTTCATAATACTATCTCCCAAATTTCTCTAATTTTATGATTTTTCTTAATACCTTTCTTCTCGAAACTTGTATCAGGCCGCCATTCAATTCCATCAGCATAATTGCCGTAAGGATTTTTCAGTTCCGTAAACTTATTAAATACCCTTAATATCTGCTCAGCATAGTCCTCCCAGTCTGTAACTGCATAGATATAACCATCTTTTTTAATCAGAGGCAGCAGCTCTTCAATAAATTCATGTTTTATAAGTCTCCGTTTATTATGTTTTTTCTTCGGCCATGGATCCGGGAAAAAAATATGGACTCCCTGCAAGCTTCCTGAAGGGACCATTGTTCTAATAACATGGACAGCATCATACTGGATAATTCTAAGATTTGATAAATTTAAAATATCAATCCGGCTAAGAAGTTTTCCCACACCAGGGGTATGGACCTCTATTCCAATATAGTTTTTATGCCTGTTTTTATCAGCAATTTCAGCAGTTGCATGCCCCATCCCAAAACCAATTTCAATTATAACCGGGTTATTATTACCAAATATTTTCTCAAAATTGATATGTTTGTTCTGAAAAGGTATGGAATATCTATCAGAAAGAGTTTCCAAAGCATTTTTTTGAAGCCTGCTTAAACGCCCGGTCCTTAAAACATAGCTTCTAATTCCCCTTTTATCATATTCCTGCATGTGCGGATATTATTTTAAATAGAAAATTATTGCAAGAGAACCGGAGTTTTTAAAAGAACATGAATTAGAATTGTATTTTAGTCCTTTTCATTGCAGTAAGTTCCTGAATATCCTTAACAGCTCTCATAGTAAGAGATTTTTTTGCAAAATATTTTGCATGGCTATAGTTCATTTCACTTATCTGGCGTCTCACAAACTGTATCATTCTGTGATTAATACTAAATGAAGTTATTCCTGCCCCAATAAAATATTCCAGCATATCCGGATCAGCAGCAGCATTTCCACAGACCGAAAGAGGACATTTATGTTTTTCAGCTGCATTGCTAATTTCTTTTATTGCCCGCAGGACAGATGGATGCTGGGGTGAATACAGATCAGCTATATTCTCATTATTTCTATCAATACCAAGAAGATACTGAACAAGATCGTTTGTACCAATACTAAGAAAATCTGCTTCTTCAGCCAGTTCATCCACCATCATTACTGCAGAAGGAAGTTCAATCATAACCCCAATCTGTGGATTTGTAACGGAATCTATTCCCTCATTATGTAATTTTTCAATTACCTCAGAAACAATACCGGATGCTTTTCTAAAATCTTCAATTCCTGTTACAAGTGGAAACAGTATTTTTAAATTATAACCTATACCTGCTCTAAGAAGTGCACGCAGTTGTACCATAAAGATATCCTGATTTTTAAGACTGTACCTAAGACCTCTTAATCCCATAAAAGGATTGTCTTCAGGCTTATCAGCTGTTCCTAAAATTTTATCCCCCCCTATATCCAGAGTCCTGAATACAACATCCTCCATTGTTCAAGCAAACGTCTATATATTAAATACTGTTCCTCTTCAGAGGGAAAATTGTTTCTAATAAGAAACAAAAATTCACTCCTGTACAAACCTACTCCTTCTGCTTTAAACTCCTTTGCAGACCTCATATCACTTAATATATTGATATTTGCCTGTACTTTTATCTTCCTGCCGTCTTTGGTAATACTTTCATCCAGAATATCCGGTTTTTCAGTTTCTTTTTTCCCCAGATGCTTTAAATTCATCAGGTACGTATCAACAAGTTTTGTATCCGGATCAACAATAACATTTGACTGAAAAGCATCGACAATAAGAAGTCCATTATAACCTGCCAGAAAAAAATTAATATCTGTCAAAAAAACAACAGGTACTTCCAGAGATCTTGCAAGTATGGAAATGTGACTTGTAGATCCGGTACCATAAAGAATAAAACCTTCAGTATGCTGAGCTGCAAGCTTTACAAGTTCTGAAGGCATAAGCTCTTTTGCAATAATAATTTGACCTGAATAATCCCCATCCTCCTTCATTTCACCGGTTAAATTTCTTAACATCCGGTGACCAAGGTCTTTAAGGTCCAGTATTTTTTCCTGAACATTGGTATTTTTACTGTTTATAAATAATTCAATATATTCATTAACTACGCGAATAATAGCTTTGGAAGGTTTTTCGCCATCCGTAATATAGTCACGAATAGAGCCTGAAAAATTATCATCACTGAGCATTAGAAGATGGGATGAAAAGATCAGAGAACCTGCTTCAGACAAATTTTCATCCATTTTCGCCTGAAGAATTTCCAACTGGGTAACTGATGCTTCCAGAGCTTCTTCGAATGCAGCCAGTGTCTCAATATAATGGAGATTCTCTATTGTAAGTAGAATCCCGTCGTTAGATGCTGACAGGTAAAGAGCATTACCTATCGCTATCCCTTCAGAAACAGATTTTCCTTTATAAAATTTTTTCTGCAGATTTGAATTTTCTTTTTGAATTTTCCCGTCTTTTGTTGTCAAGTGCAGAAGTGTTCTGGCATTTTCCAAAAATGTGGCAAGCTGGGAGGCTATTGCCTGTAAAGTTTTAATATCGTGAGAATTATAATAATCAATTGAGGGATCTTCCAAAACCAAAACACCGAGTATCTCTGATTGATACAGTATAGGGACTGCAAGAATCGAGTTGTACTGTTCCTCGTTCATACCGGGAATATGTTTGAAACCCGGGTCATCTGGTCCCCGGGGGATATTTATCGGTTTACGTTCTTTCATAGAACGTCCTGTAACACCCTCCCCGGGAGCTAATCTGATCTTCCCCACAAATTCAGGATTCAAACCTGCAGTAGCCCTTAAAACAAGCTCTTCGGTAGAATCATCCAGAAGGAAAATAGAGCAGGCTTCTGTCTGCATATGCTTTGCCACTAATTTTACTACTATTCTAAGAAGTCCCGTAATATTTGTTTTTGTATTGAAAATACTTGTAAGCTCCCGGACACTGCATATAAGATCAAACGTTTTTTTCATTTTTTCAACTCCAATATTCCAGATATACTATTATACAAGATAATGCAATTTTTCTCTAATAAATTCTGATTTATCTTTAAGACCTATTCTCCCGCTGTTCATAATAAGATTCTGCGGATTTTGAGGGTCCAGTCTTACAGCACCCTTACTCTCATTTATTATTCTTAGGACCTTGTCTACTGAAATAATTGAAACCTTTGAAAAGGTAATACGAATCTCCCCTTTTTTCTCTTTTAATGAGCTGATAAAGAGTTTTTTACATATTATTCTAAGTTCAGAAATTGAAAGGAGGCTGTTTACCTCATCAGGGAGAGGTCCAAACCTGTCTTCAAGTTCAGACACAATCCTGCCCAGATCATAATCTGCCTGTATGGAAGATATCTTTTTATAAATCTCCATTTTTTCCGTTTGATCGCTTATGTAGTCATTTGGGATAAAGCCGGAATAATCGAGATCAAGTACTACTTCCGGAGCTGTTTCTTCTACTGTATTACTCATTTCTGCAATCGCATCATCCAGTATACGAAGATACATATCAAAACCTACAGAAAGTATTTCTCCATGCTGTTGTCTCCCCAGTAGATTTCCGGCACCCCTGATTTCAAGATCTTTCAAAGCTATTTTAAACCCGGAACCAAGCTCTGTATGATCTGATATTATCGAAAGACGTTTCATAGCAATGTCTGAAAGTGCTCTTTTTTCAGGATAGAGAAGATAAGCATATGCACGTTTATCTGATCTGCCTACTCTACCCCGTAACTGGTATAACTGACTAACACCATACATATCAGCTCTATCTATAATAATTGTATTAACATTAGGGATATCTATCCCATTTTCAATTATCGTTGTTGCAATAAGAACATGAAATCCGCCATGAATAAAACGATGCATCACATCCTCCAGCTGACTACTGCTCATTTGACCATGGGCCGTCTCTATAAGCATCTCAGGCATTAGTTGTTCAAGAAATATTCTTGTAGGAAGCAGAGTTTCCACTCTGTTATGAAGAAAAAATACCTGCCCTCCCCGTTCCACCTCTTTTCTGACAGCAGCTGAAATTATTTCTTCATTGAATTCCTGAATAATGGTTTTTATTGGACGTCTGCTGTGAGGTGCAGTCTCCAGTATGGACATATCCCTGATCTTTATAAGAGACATATGAAGTGTTCTTGGAATTGGAGTAGCAGAAAGACTTAAACTGTCTATTGAATTTTTTAGTTTTTTAAGTTTTTCTTTATCTTTAACACCAAAACGCTGCTCTTCATCAGTAATAAAAAGGCCAAGGTCCTTAAATTCAACATCTTTCTGAATGATTCTATGTGTTCCAATTAAAAGGTCTATTGACCCGTTCCTTGTCTGTTCAAGTATCTTCTTTTGTTCCTTTGCAGGTACAAATCTGCTGATCATGGAAATTTTTACCGGATACCCTTTAAATCTCTCTTTAAAGTTCTCATAATGCTGTTCTGCAAGTATTGTTGTAGGAGCCAGAAATGCTACCTGTTTTCCGGAAACAACTGACTTAAAAGCTGCCCTCATTGCAATTTCTGTTTTTCCGTATCCAACATCTCCGCATATCAGCCTGTCCATAGGCTGATCACTCTCCATATCAGCTTTTACATCTTCCACACATTTCAACTGGTCCACAGTTTCCTCATATGGAAATGCCGCTTCAAACTCCAGCTGCCAGTCTGTATCCTCCGGGAATTTGTAACCTCTGGCTTTTTTCCTCTTTGCATAAAGATCAATAAGCATCCCAGCAAGGTCTTCTACAGATTTCCTAACCTTTTTCTTCCGGTTTTCCCAGGATTTGCCACCAAGTCTGTCAAGAGAAGGAGCTCCTCCCTGCTTGCCTATGTACTTTTGGACCATATTTACCTGTTCTATAGGAATAAATATAGTTTCATCATCCTTATATTCAAGTTCTATATAATCTCTCTCTGTCCCGGCTGCCTTAATACGGTCAATTCTACGGAACCGGCCTATTCCATAATTGATATGAACTACATAATCTCCGGGATTTAATTCAATAAAGCTGTCTATAGCCTGACTCTTAACCCGTCCTACAGATTCGGGGACCCTTCGTCTTCTGCCGAATATCTCATTTTCCTGGATGGCAATTAGTTTAAGCTCCGGAAGAGAAAACCCTTCTGAAATACTTTCCGGAATAATATCCAGATCATAATCTCTAAGAATATGGCCAATTCTTGTCGCCTGTACTTCAGATTCTGAAAATATGATAATTTTATAACCGGCGTCTTTAAGTTTATCCAACTCTTCTTTAAGGTAGTTTATATTTCCAAAGAAGGACCTTGCATGTTCATAGGAAAATCTAATCCCTGAATCATTGGGATTTGCTATATCAGGAAAAACTATCTTCCTGTTTACAGAATTAACAAGCGTTTCATAATCTTTAAGTACCAGTTCCGGCTCAACACATGGAAGATCTTCCCGTCTGGCACGATTATAGAGTTCTCTTGTTTCTTTTTTAAGGATTTCCCATGTATTTAACAGTCTATCCTCATGTAATAGTACAATATTGGAATTATTACTCAGATAATCGATCATGCTTCCTGATTCACTAAAAGTAGCGGGGAATATGAACTCTTCATTCCTGCAGCTTTTCCCTTCTTCAAGCATCTCCAGATCTTCCCTGCCGCCTTTCAGAATAGTTTCAAGAGAATCAATACGTTCTTTATCCCATAAAATTTCTGTTGCAGGATATATAGTTATATTTTCGAGTTTTTCTTTTGATTTCTGGGTTAATGGATCAAAAAGCTTTATCTCCTCAACCTCATCCCACTCATATACAATTCGTATGGCAGAATCGCCGCCATGAGGGAATATATCCAATACTTCCCCTTTAAGAGAAAATTCTCCCGGCACTGCTACTTTAATAACACGAAGATAGCCGTATGAAACAAGCAGCTCTTCCCATCTGACAGGATCAATACTATCTCCGGTATTTAATTCTACAATCCTTTCCTTAATAAAGGAGGGAGGAGGGACAGGCATTAAAAATGTTTTAAGAGAAAGTACAATAACCATGTCTTTATTTGTTAAAAGCTCTGAGAGATAGTTAACCCGTCTGCCTGCAATATCAGATTGATAGTTATTGCCACTGAATATTATGTTTTCCCATCCGGGGAAATAACAAACATTATTATTCATTATTTGAAAGTCTTTTATAACTGTTGCAGCTTCTTTCTCTGTGGGGGTTATAACAAGTGTACTTGTTCCTGATAAAACTGACAGCTTATTTATAAGGTATGTTCTGAAAAAACCATCTGCACCTTCAATTTTTATTGGAAAATTATTACTAATAATGGTATCCAGTGTCTTTTTATATGCTGAATAATCATTTAATATTGAATCGAGATAATTTATGAATAATGTTATCATATAAATATCCGAAAATTATAATGGTATCTATGGAGAAATATTTTGAAAAAAATCATATTGCTATTATATCTGTCATTTGCGGCTGCGTCATTAACTTTTGCCTTCTCAGAAGATGTATCTGTTTCTATCCGTTTTCTTGATAAGAAAATATACTATCCTGACAGCGAAATTCAACTTCAGATTAGAATAATAAATAACTCTGCAGACAGTTTTTCTTTTAATTCTGCAGAAATCCGTTCTTTTAATTTTAAGTTTAATGTAAAAACTCTAACAAATATTGCTGTTCGTGAGTCAGATCAATATCTTTTAAGAAATCGTACAAATAACCCTGTATTTTATCGGGAAATTACACTTCTTCCTGGAGAGGAATATGCTTTTATTACCTATCTTAACGATTATGTTGATATTGATGAAAGTGGGATTTATATAATCCAGTCAAAATTCTTTCCCGATTTTCAGTTAGGCTATGAATCAGTAAGTGTCGAATCAAATAAGCTTACACTTTCTGTTCGGCCATCTTTTGATACTCCGGATTTCCAGGAGCAAATTGATATTGAAACCGGTGAAATCCTTGAAAAGGTTGCGATGCCTCCTGATGAAGTAGTAAAATATGTTATTGAAGCAAGACAGCAGGATTCATGGAATAAATACTTTCTGTATATTGATATTAAATCTCTGCTTCTTAATCATC
>DAOWMA010000168.1 GCA_030643345.1 Spirochaetaceae bacterium | reverse complement strand
GGAAGGATTGCAATTTTATGATACAGAACAATTCAGAAACCTTGTCACTGGCTCTCCCAAAAGGGAGACTAATGGATGATGTAAGCAATTTTTTTGAACAGAAAGGATTAAATTTCTCATTTGATAATCGAAAACTGGTTAGTTATGACAAATCCGGCAGATTAAAAATATTTCTTGTTAAAAATTCAGATCTTCCTACCTATGTTAACCATGGAATAGCAGGTTTGGGAATCTGCGGATCAGATATTCTATATGAATCGGGATATAAATTCTTTAATTTAATGACCTTTGAATTTGGCAGCACAAGCATGTGCATTGCAGGAATAAAGGGACAGGGACGAAAGGATGATGAAAGAAAACTTTCTGTAGCAACAAAATTCACGAAATTCACCAGTGATTATTTCCATAAGAAGGGTATTCCAGTAGAAATAATTAAACTGAACGGATCCGTAGAACTGGCACCGGTTCTTGGTTTAACTCCCTATATTGTTGATTTAGTAGAAACGGGGAATACCCTTAAAGCTAATAATCTGGAAGTTCTTGAAAAACTGGAAGACATAAAAGTTCATTTAATAGCAAATCCAGCCTATTATAAACTGCATTATAAGTCGATTAAGAATATAGTATCTATTCTAAAAGAGAAGGAATAAAGGAAAAGCTGATGTCGTCACGGGAAATAGCAGTTCAAAGAAAAACAAAAGAAACAGATATATCACTCACACTGAATCTTGATGGCGGAACTATTGATATATCAACAGGGCTTCCTTTTTTTGATCATATTCTAACAGCTATGACATTTCATGGAGAGATAGGGGTTAATCTTAAAGCCAGGGGTGATCTGGAAGTTGATCCTCACCATCTGGTAGAAGACACTGGTCTGGTTCTCGGCACAGCTCTTGGGCAAACAGTTACCACATATGGTGCTGTTAAACGGTTTGCACATACAGTTATTCCAATGGATGAGGCGTTATCGGAAATTACACTCGATGTGTGCGGAAGACCCTATCTGGTTTATGATGCTGATTATCCTCAGGAATATTCAGGCCAATTTCAGATGGCACTGCTTAAGGAGTTTTTTGCTGCTCTTTCAAATGCAGCAGAAATGACAATCCATGCCAATTGCAGATACGGAGACAACAGTCATCATATGGCAGAATCTCTGTTTAAGGCCCTGGGAAAGGCAATAAAGATATCCTATAACCTTACATCCTCTGAAAAAATAATGTCGACAAAGGGTAGATTATAAATTTTTTCCATTATCTCTAAAATTCATTGTTTTATACTTGAAATTTAATTTATAATTAATTAGAAATATATGATATAGTATATCATGAATAAGGATTACAAATTGCCGGTTGCACAACGTTCGGGTTTTATTAAAACAGTAAAATCTGATAACAGGAAGATAAACTCTTCAAAGAGGATAGCCTTAATTAGAAAAGGTAATGAATTCTTTAATTCAGGAAAGTTTGAAACAGCCAAACGGATTTTTATAACAACTGGATATTCCGATGGGTTAATTCGGATGGGTGATTATTATATAAAAAAGAAAAATCATATTGATGCATTAAAGATGTACTGGAAGGCTCCTGCTCCGATTCAATTTGAACAAATATCCGAGCAGACTGCCGCAGTAATAAGTAAATGGTTAAAAGAAGAGGAAAAAGTTAATGAGTGATATTAGCAACAATGACGAAGAAGAAATTTTAGAACCAAAATCCCAGGAAGAAATCGAGCAGCAAAAAATATCTGAACTATCAAAACGGGGTTATCAACTATTAAAAGAAAAAATGATACCTGAAGCAGAAGACTGTTTTAATGAAATTCTTGAAATCGATAATGATAATAATTATGCTTTGGTGGGACTTGGTGATGCAGCCCGAAAAAAGGGTAAGTTTAAGGATGCTATAATTTACTATCAAAAATGCCTTGATCTATACGAATTGAACAACTATGCCCTTTTTGGACTGGCAGACTGCTACAAAGCACTTAGAAAATTTAATCAGGCAATAAAAATATGGGAACAGTATCTCCTTCATGATAGTGGAAATATTACTGTACTTACCAGAGTTGCTGATGCATATAGAAAAGTAAAAGACTTTAAGAGTTCTAAAGAGGTTTACCTTCGGGTTCTGGAACTTGAAGCTGACAACCCCTATGCATTAATAGGGCTTGGACATCTTCATTATGATTTCAAGGAATTTAGAGAAGCCCTTCACTACTGGGAAAGAATGGTTGAAGTAAAAAATGATTCCATAGATATAAGGGTCCTTACATCCCTGGGTAACTGTCACCGTAAACTAAAGTCTCATGAAAATGGTTTAAAATACTTTATTCAGGCTCTTGAAATCGAACCAAATAATTTTTATGCACTTTTTGGCCTTGCTGACTGTTACAGGGGTCTTAACAGAGATCAGGAATCTTTGGAATGCTGGCAAAAAATTCTTAAACTTGATCCATATAACAAAGTTATTCTAACAAGAGCAGGTGATTCTTATCGTGCACTGGAAGATTTCGATCATGCCGAAGAATACTATCAAAAAGCTCTTAACATTGAATTTGATGCATATGCTATACTCGGTCTGGCATTGATAAATAAAGAAAAAGGCAATTTTGTAAGCGCTATTGAGAGCCTGCAGGGTCTCTTAAAGAATGATAGAAAAAATCATAGACTTTATACAGAAATTGCTGAATGTCACATGATTCTTGGAGAAAAAACAAAAGCCATTGAAATACTTGAGGAGTTCCAGAAACTGGGCATAAGAAATATCTATGTAACTAATCTTATGGCAAGGATAAAAGCAGTTCAGTAAGTAGAAATAAAATATGAAACCATTATTAACGGGAATGCTCCCTAAGGAATTATCTCAGTACTTGAATATAAAGCCTTCTTTTAGGGGAAACCAGATTTTTGAGTGGATTCACAGGGGCATTACCAGCTTCACTGATATGACAAATCTGCCTCTGGAATTAAGAGAAACTCTGAAAGAGAAAACAATACTTACATCAGAAGTTTCAAAAGAGGAATTAAGTGACGATGGTACTGCTAAAATAACACTGAAGCTGCAGGATAACAGTTATATCGAGAGTGTTCTCCTCGTCGATGAAAACGAAAGGAAAACAGCATGCCTCTCAAGTCAGGCAGGATGTGCAATGGGCTGTACATTCTGTAAAACAGCTACTATGGGTCTGATTAGAAATCTGGATGCAGGAGAAATTGTTGAACAATTCCTTCATCTTCAATCCAGATACGGGAATATATCCAACATAGTCTTTATGGGAATGGGTGAGCCTATGGCGAATCTAACCGAAGTAATGAAATCAATAGAAATCCTGCATCATCCAAAGGGACAAAATATTGGTCACAGAAGGATTACTGTCTCTACAAGCGGGATAACAGAAAAAATAAAAGAGCTTGCTGATACAGGTATCCCTGTAAGACTTGCAGTCTCATTGATAAGTGCAGATGAAAAGATAAGGGCAGAATTGATGCCAGTTGCAGGAAAAGAAACACTTAAAAACCTAAAAGCCAGCCTTGTTTACTTTCAGGAAAAAGCAAAAAAACGTATTACTATGGAATATGTACTAATGGCAGGTATAAATGACAAAAGAGAGGATGCCATAAAACTCCGTCATTTTACACATAATCTAAAAACAATAGTAAATATTATTCCCTGGAACCCGGTAGATGATCTGCCCTACCGGGAACCGGACGATAAAACTGTAGAATCTTTTATTACTATGCTTGAAGAGCTGAGTATCACTGTAACAAAAAGATACAGAAAAGGAAGATCCGTTAACGGAGCATGCGGTCAATTAGCTGTGCTCCAGAACAGCCCTGATTCTCCTGACTCCGGCAGAGCTTGACTGCTCCTTCTTTATTCTAAAATAGCCCATATTTCCAGTACTTGAAACATGAGGGCCGCCGCAAACCTCTTTGGAAAAATTGCCAATAGAATAAACCTTTACCTGTTCATCATATTTGTCCCCAAAGAATGCCAGGGCTCCATTTTCCTTCGCCTCCTCCAGGCTGATCACTTCCATGGTTACCGGGAGGTCCTCTTGTATCTGTTTGTTTATAAGGTCCTCTACTTCTTTTATCTGATCCGGTGTCATTTTTTCAGAATGAACAAAATCAAACCTCAGTCTTTCAGGAGTTATATTACTACCCTTCTGCTGCACATGATCACCAAGAACTATTCTCAAGGCCTTATGGAGCAGGTGTGTTGCCGTGTGAAGGGCAGTTGTAGTTTCAGAGTTATCTGCAAGTCCTCCCTTAAAAACCTTGTCAGCACCCTGTTTCGACAGTGTCTGGTGTTTCTCAAAAGCCTTGTCAAAACCAGATTTATCAACCTTTAATCCATGCTCAGCAGCAAGTTCTTCAGTAATTTCATATGGAAATCCATAGGTATCGTATAGTTTAAATGCCATCCTTCCTGGAATTATAGGATTTTTACTTTTTAACAGATTTGGAAGAAGTTTTTCAAATTCATGCTCACCTTTCTGCAGGGTAATAGAAAACCGGTCCTCTTCTGCAGCAAGCTCTTTGAGAAGGAGATCCCGTGATGCTCCGAGTTCCGGATAAATAAGCAGATACTGATCAATCACCATGGAACCAAGTACAGGAAGAAATGGACCCTCAACACCAAGTTTCCTTCCATGCCTGATCGCCCTTCGAATCAGCCTGCGGAGGATATAGCCCTGGCCAAGATTGGATGGCTTTACACCCTGTTCATCCCCAAGAATAAAAACAGCTGTTCTGCAGTGATCAGTAATTATTCGAATTGAAATATCCGTGGATTCATCACTTCCATACTGTATTCCTGATATCTTTTCTACATGAGCAATAAGCTCTGCAAAGCCTTTAGTTTCATAAACAGATGATTTCCCCTGGATCATTGCAACAGTTCGTTCTATACCCATCCCTGTATCAACACATTTCCTGCTCATAGGGACATAGGATCCATCTTCTTTCTTATCGTACTGCATAAAGACATCATTCCATATCTCAAAATACTTTCCACAATGACATCCCGGCTTACAGTCAGGTCCACAGGCAGTTTTCCCTGTATCGATAAACATCTCTGAATCCGGTCCGCAGGGACCTGTAGCTCCAGCCGGCCCCCACCAATTATCTTTTCTTGGAAGGAAATAGATTCTCTCATCGGGTATACCCAAAGATTTCCAGATTGAAGCAGACTCATCATCTGCAGAGACTTCAGAATCACCTGCAAATACAGTAATAGACAATTTATCCGCAGAAAAACCAAGCCATTCAGGTGATGTAAGAAACTCAAAGCTCATTTTAATTGCTTCTTCTTTAAAATAATCCCCTAAGGACCAGTTTCCAAGCATCTCAAAGAATGTTAGATGACTGGGGTCCCCAACTGCATCTATATCACCTGTTCTAATACATTTTTGGTAATCAACAAGTCTCTTCCCTGCAGGGTGCTCTTCTCCTAAAATATAAGGTACCAGAGGATGCATTCCAGCAGTTGTAAAAAGTACTGTAGGATCATTCTCCGGAATTAACGACTTTCCGTTTATC
>DAOWMA010000319.1 GCA_030643345.1 Spirochaetaceae bacterium | reverse complement strand
TCCCAGATAAAAAGTATATACTCCGGAGGATCACCAATAAGCCCAAATATTGCCCGTAAATTACTGACTGAGTTCCAAAAAGAGAGAAATAATAATGAAAAGAAAAACTATAACCTTACGCCCAGAGAAAAAGAAATTTTTAAAGGTATTGTAGATGGTCTGACTTACAGGGAAATAAGCAGCAGATATAACATTGCAAGTTCCACTGTAAAAAAACACATTCTTCATATATATCAGAAGCTTGAGGTAAACTCCAAAGTTGAATTTATTAAAAAAGTAATGGAAGAAGACCTGATAGGAAATTAATCCCCTTCTCATACACCAAATGGGGTATAAAATACACTTTTTTTTACGTTAATTGTAATAATTTCATCATTCCGGTGAATATACTTGCTCATTTTTCTATTGTTCCATTGTACAAGATTAAATTTCTCTGGAGGAAAAGATGAGTTCAAATGACAAAAAAGGCATGTTTGACTGGTATTTTAAGTCAAATCTTCTAATCAGAATCCTGATTGGTCTTATTTTAGGTGGTATTGTCGGAGTAGCTGCAGGTGAATCAATTCTATGGGTAAGCCCATTGGGAAGTCTGTTTGTAAACCTTCTTAAAATGATTGTTATGCCGGTTATTCTGGCATCATTGGTAGTAGGTGCTGCAAGCATAAACCCTGCAGAACTGGGTAGAGTAGGAATTAAGATAATACTTTTTTACTTAGTAACTTCAGCTTTCGCAGTAGCTATGGGTCTCTTAATGGGAAACATATTCAAACCTGGAGCGGGATTAGCCCTTGGGAGTGCAGCTGAAGCTGCCGGAAGAGTGCTGAAACAGCCCAAATTTATTGATACCATTATTGCAATTGTACCTAAAAACCCCTTTGGGGCCATTGCTTCAGGAGCAGTACTTCCAACAATATTCTTTGCAATACTTTTTGGAATAGGAATCTCATACCTAAAAGCCAGTTCCGATGACAGAATTAAAAAAGCGGGTAATACATTATTCATGGCTTTTGATGGTGCTGCAGAAGTAATGTATATGATGGTCCGATGGGTACTTCAGTTCGCACCTATAGGTGTATTTGCCCTTATAGCTGTTGTTTTTGCCAAGCAGGGTCCAAAGGTTGTTGGTGCTCTGGGAACAGTAACCATTGCAGCATTCCTTGGATATATACTTCATGTGGTAATAATCTACGGCGGGCTTCTTCTTATCAATCGACTAAGCGTTGTTAAATTCTTTAAAGGGGCCAAAGGTCCTATGCTGACAGCTTTTGTTACCAGAAGCAGCAGCGGCACACTGCCTGTTACCATGACCGATATAGATAAGAACCTTGGTGTTTCAAAGAACATCTACTCCTTTACACTTCCATTGGGTGCAACAATCAACATGGATGGGACCGCCATCTATCAGGGTGTATGTGCTCTGTTTATTGGTTTTGCCATTGGAATGCCTCTTTCTTTTGCACAGCAGATTACAGTTATTCTGACTGCAGTTCTGGCATCAATTGGAACAGCCGGTGTACCTGGGGCCGGAGCTATTATGCTTCTTATGGTTTTAAACTCAGTAGGTCTCCCTGTAGAAGCCGGAACACCTGTTGCTGCAGCATATGCAATGATTCTTGGAATCGATGCCATTCTTGATATGGGTCGTACAAGTGTTAATGTTACCGGTGATATGGTTGGAACAACCCTTGTTGCCAAGAGTGAAAAAGAACTTGATATGGCTAAATGGAAAAAATAGAATAACGCTCATATTCTATTTTGGGGAGGAGGTTATACCTTCTCCCTGTTTTTTTGTATACTACGTTCATGGAGTAATTTTATGACAAAGCTTATCTGCAATAGCTGTTCAAAAGAGTATTCTGCTGATGATCCTGTATGGCGATGCAATTGTGGTGGGATTTTGGATATAAAGTTCACACCCCAAATCCATATAGAAAAAATTAAATCAAAATTTTCAGGTATGTGGAAATACAGGAAATATATTCCCCTTAATGAAGATACTAATATTGTCAGTTTTCAGGAAGGATTTACACCTCTTCTGGAAGTGGAAACGGGAGAAGGCAGACTTTTCGTAAAGCAGGACCATCTTTTCCCGACAGGATCATACAAGGACAGAGGGGCATCTGTTCTTATCAGCAAAGTGTGTGAACTGGGAATAAAAAAAATTGTGGAGGATTCCTCCGGCAATGCCGGTGCAGCTGTAGCAGCATACTGCGCAAAAGCAGGAATTGAGTGTGATATCTATGTTCCGAAAAGTACTTCTTCAGGAAAACTGGCCCAGATTGAACTGTACGGAGCAAATCTGCATAAGATTCCCGGTTCCAGAGAAGATACAGCAGAAGCAGTTATGGATGCAGCTGAGAAAAACTACTATGCAAGCCATTCATGGAATCCCTGGTTCTTTCAGGGTACAAAAACATTTGCATACGAGGTTTGCGAACAGTTAGGATGGACATCCCCGGATATCGTAATACTGCCGGCCGGAAACGGGACCCTTTTCCTGGGTGCATATATCGGATTTTCCGAACTTAAGAATGGGGGAATAATTGATACAATTCCAAAGATGATTGCCGTTCAGGCTGCAAACTGCGCACCTCTTTATAAAAGCTATTTAAACAAACTTAAAGGACCTTCAGGTATTGAATCAGTTGTTGATACCATGGCAGAGGGAATTGCAATAGCAAAACCTGTCAGAGGTACTCAGATTCTCACCGCTGTAAGAAAAACAAATGGAGAGATAATTGCAGTAACAGAAGATGAGATAAAATATAGTTTATATAGTATAATGAAACAAGGATATTATATTGAACCTACAAGTGCAGCTGTTATTGCAGGTGCTGTAAAGTTCCAAAAGAAAAACATGGATAGTATTGGAGGTAAGATCCTTGTCACTGTTTTTACAGGCCATGGTTTGAAGGGTACTGACAAACTAATGAAATTAAATGAAAAATGAAAGAGTAATTATTATTGGAGGGGGTGTGGGACCACAGGCAGGAACACTTCTGCACAATTACGTTATTGAAAACACCCTTACCGACGGAACAGATCAGGACCATCTGGATGTTTACCATTTTTCACGATCATCAGATATTCCTGACCGCACTGATTCACTGAAAAACAGAACTATAGAAAAACCGGCAATGGGTATGTATAGAACTTTTAAAATTGCAGCTTCATCCATCAATATTGAGGGGAGAAAAGCTGTTGGAGGGATTCCATGTAATACCTTTCATGCGCCGGAAATTTTTGAAAAGTTCAAAAAATTAATGAAAGAGTTTGAACCGGAAATTACAATAGTCAACATGATAGAGGAAACAATAAAGGGAATTCTCAAAAGCCACCCCAATGTTCAAAAGGTTGGTCTTTTGTCTACAACGGGAACAAGAAATGCAGGAACCTATT